>CABUSL010000116.1 GCA_902494295.1 uncultured Collinsella sp. | reverse complement strand
TCCCCCTGTGCGGGATCTGACGATTTCCTCGATGTCTACCTCGACTGCGATATGTCGCTCGCCGAGGCCGCGACGAGATGGTGTTGCGTCTGCCCCGTTTGGTGCTTCTAGCTCAAATTTGATCTGATGTAAGGCCCGTGCAATCCTGCATGGGCCTTACTTTTGGCAATTGCTCGACCGATTCGTGGCTTGAAACGCAAATTATCGAGTTAAGGAGAAATGGGGTCATACAGCGGCTCTCAGAGCGCCTGCCGCACTCCCCCGCCATTGCCTCTGCGGCGTCCTCGTATAGAGCCCATCCTGCTTGGCGTTTCGTCGCAACAGCCCACTTGTCCACCGATCAAGTGAACTACCGGAATAAATACAGCGACACGTTTGTTCGTTACAGTCGCTATATCTGTGTAAAACGCCGCGATAAATACAGCCCTTACTCGGCTGTATACCAGCTACGCGTATGTAGATTCATATCGCGTTGATAAATCGGCTCAAGTGCGTGCAAAACGCGCAAGTAACCGCAAAAGACGACTATCGCGCAGGTAGATTATTGGCACCCTGTTGCTTACTGAAAATTAAGCAATTGCTTAAAACAAAAAAGGTCAGGCACTAGGTGCCTGACCTGCAAACTTCTGGTCGGGACGACTGGATTCGAACCAGCGACCCCTTGACCCCCAGTCAAGTGCGCTACCAAGCTGCGCCACGTCCCGAAGCTTTTGTTTGTTGCTCTGTTCTCGCTCGCAACAGGGAGTATATTAACCCGAAACTTTAGACTTGTGCAAGAACTTTTTTACAATTTTTGAAGCAAGTCCAAAATTGTATCTGCGAGCTGGGGTTTTGTTAGTACGGGAAGTTCTTGCGTACCCGTTGTGCTCACAATCCAGGCCTTGTTGGTGTCGGTCCCAAAGCCCGAATCGGTGCGTGAGACATCGTTGGCGATTATTACATCGCACCCCTTGCGGGCCAATTTGCGCTCTGCGTACTCGACAACGTTATCGGTCTCGGCCGCAAATCCGATCACGCATCGCTCGCCCTTCTGGCGCGAGAGCTCGGCCAAAATATCGACCGTCTCGACCAGTTCGATGCGATCCAGGCGCTCGTTGGCCTTTTTGAGCTTATGGTCCGCAGGGGCCGCGGGGGTGTAGTCGGCGACGGCGGCCGCACAAATTGCAGCATCGGCCGTCTGGAAGGCGCTCAGGGCCGCCTGGAGCATCTCTGCGGCGGTCTGCACGCGCACGCACTCCACGCCGCAGGGCACATCGAGTGATGTCGGTCCCAACACGAGCGTGACCGCAGCGCCGCGGCGTGCGGCCTCCCCCGCCAGGGCGATGCCCATCTTGCCCGAAGAGCGGTTGCCAATGAATCGCACGGGGTCGATCGGCTCGTGCGTGGGACCGGCGGTAATTACGATGCGCTTACCCGCCAGGTCCTGTGGCGCGGGGTTGAGCACCTCACAGACAGCCTCTACGATGTCCTCGGGCTCGCTCATGCGTCCCGTGTCCACGTCGCCGCAGGCAAGGTAGCCGCTGCCCGGACCCACCACATGGACACCGCGCTCGCGCAGCGTGGCCATGTTGGCCTGCGTCGCCGGCGCCTTCCACATGCCGTTGTTCATAGCGGGTGCGATCACGATGGGTCGCGGCGTCGCAAGCAGCGTGGTGGAGATGAGGTCATCGGCGACGCCGTTGGCCATCTTGGCGATGATATTGGCCGTCGCGGGCGCCACGACCACCAGATCGGGCTCCTGCGCCAGCGAAATGTGGTGGATGGGGTCGGAGGGATCGTCGAATAGGCCCACCGCGACCGGCTCATTGGTGAGTGCGCGGAAGGTAAGCGGCCCCACAAACTCGGTGGCATGCTCGCTCATAACGACCTTGACGCGCGCGCCGCGCTTTTGCAGCAGGCGCACGATATTGCACGACTTATAGGCGGCGATCCCGCCGGTAATGCCCAGCAGGATCGTATTTCCCTCAAGTTGTATTGAATTGTTGGGTGCCGCCATCGTTTAAGCTTCCTTGCTCGGGAGCACCAGGAGGCGGTGGCAGTACGGGCAGTGCGTAATCTCGCTACCGTCGTGGTTCAGGTCGCTCATGGACGATGCCTGCAGCGCGGTGTGACAGACCGTGGGGATGTTGCCCTGGATGGTCTCGACGGCCAGGCCGCGGAACTGCTTGAGCAGACGCTCGTAGTCGGTGAGCACGTCGGCCGGCAGCGTGGCAGCAAGCGCGGTGCGCTCTTTAGTGGCGGCGTCAATCTGAGCCTGAAGGTCGGCAGCCTTGGCGCGGGCGGCCTTGGTATCGGCCTTCACGCCCTCCTCGAACTTGGCGATGATTGCCTGCGCGCGGGCCTCGCGCTCGAGCGCCTCCTTATGGGCGACAACGACGTCCTTGCGGGTGTGCTCAATCTTGTCCAGACGCTTGGCCAGGGTGGCGAGTTCATTCTCCAGGTCCTGAACCTCGCGGTAGTCGGAGCCGTCGACATGGCGCTTCTTGGCAGCCTCGATGGCGTTGTTGGTCTGAATCTCGGTGGTGTTGAGATCGTCGAGCTCAATGTCCAGATCCTTGCGCTGGGCGTAGAGCTTGGTCATCTCGGACTTGAGCTTCACATAGGTCTTGCGCTTGGAAGCGAGCTCCTTGAGCTCCGGCATATTGGCAAGTTCGCTCTTGTTGCGGGCGAGCTCCAAATCGATCTGTTGCAGCTTGAGTAGCGTAGCGCCGGCGCTCATAAGTTCTCTCCTTTTGTCACAGTCCACCATTGGCAAGGGTTCAGTATTTTAATCGCATGACGGGGGTCGACCCCGGCGTCAACTGCAGAGTTCATCAATATATCAACGAACGGCTCCTCAGAGCGGTCGTGGCCGAGCAAGATCACCGACAGCCCGCGCAAGGCAAGGTCTTGCGCCACGTGGTAGCCCGCCTCGCCCGTCACGACAACATCTGCGCCTGCGGCGATGGCGAGCTCTCCAAAGTCGCCCAGGGAGCCGCCCAAAATAGCGACGGTTCGGCACGCGTGCTCGGCTTCGCCCCACACACGCGGGTCGCTGCCAAATGCCGTGGCGGCACGGGCGGCGAGATCGCGCAGGCTACAGGGGTTGTTGAGGGTCGCGAGTGCACCCAGGCCGGTGGACTCGGGGTCGTCCACGTGCTCCAGTGAGCTCACGGGTGCGGCACCCAGCAGCTCGCTCAGGCAGACGCGGGCTTCGTGCGAGCGGTCCAGGTTGGTGTGGAGCGAAATGATGCTCACGCCGCAACGCGCTGCCTCGTAGAGTGCCGCGCTGCACTGGGGGCGTGCGGCATCAGCTGGGCAAAACGCCTCGGGCGCCTTGATGTATATGGGATGATGCGTCAGCAGAACGTTGGCACCGGCTTCTTGTGCACGGCGAACATTTGCCTCGGTGGCATCGAGCGCGCAGGCAACGCCGGTAATCTCGGCAGCGGGATCGCCAACGGAGAGACCTACGTGATCCCAGCCCTCGGCGTCCGCCTTGGGGTAGCGCGCCAGCAGCGCACGTTCAAACTCGGCGACGATCATGCGGCACCCACGATCGAGAGCAGCGTCTGGGCAAAGTCGTCCAGGTCGGCAGGGTTCACACGGTCATCAAACGAGATACGCAGAGCGCCCAATGCCTGCTCGCGACCAATGCCCATGGCGCTGAGAACATGGCTCGGGTCCATGCTGCCGCTCGAGCAGGCAGAACCGGCCGATACCTCAAAGCCGGCGGCGTCGAGCTTGATGATGAGCTCCTCGGAGTCCATGCCGTCAATGTAGATCGATACCATGCCGGGCAGACGGTCGGCATGCGCATAGTCGCCCATGGTGGCGTGAATGCGCGGATGGGCCGTAAGCTTGGCGTAGAGCTTGTCGGAAAGGGCTTGCAGCTTCTCGCGCTCCTCGGCCACATGGAGCGTCAGCGTGCGGGCGGCAGCGGCAAAGGCGAGCTGCGTGCGCAGATCCTGCGTGCCGGCGCGACGTCCGGCTTCCTGTCCGCCGCCAAAGATGCGCGGGCGCAGCGGCGTGCGGTTCTTAAGGTAGAGCGCGCCGGATGCCACGGGGCCACCGATCTTGTGCGCAGCAACGGTCATGGCGTCAACTCCCAGCTCGGTAACATCGAGCGGAATATGCAGATACCCCTGGATGGCATCGGTGTGGAACAGGGCGCCCACGGTATGCGCGGCCGCGGCAAGCTCGCGGATGGGCTGCACCACGCCGGTCTCGTTGTTGGCAACCATGATGCTCACGAGCGCCACGTCGTCGCCTAGTAGCTCGACAAGCGTGGCAGGCTCAATGTAGCCCATGCGGCAGGGCTGCACCAGGTCGACTCTAAAGCCTGCGGCACGCAGCAGCGGCAGGTTGTCCAGAATCGAATCGTGCTCGATGGCAGATACGATCACGCGGTTACGCTTACGGTCGCGCTGACGTGCACCCTCGGCAAGACCGAGTAGCGCCAGCTGGTTGGCTTCGGTGCCGCCGTTGGTCAGAACAATCTCAGACGGGCGAACGCGCGCGCCAAAGCTGCGGGCGATCTCGCGACGTGCAACCTCCAGACGCGCGGCAGCCTTGCGGCCGAGCGAGTGCAGCGAGTTGGGGTTGACGCCGGCAAGCTCGCTGTCGTCGTACTCGCGCTGCGCAAGGAGCGCCTCGGCGCGCATGGGCGTCGAGGCGGCATAGTCAAGATTCACGGGTATGCGGTTTTGACCTGCGGTCATAAGGGTTTATGCCTCCTGTGCAGCCTCGTTGCCCAGCTTCTGCAGCAGCGCAACCTCGGCGGCGGGATCTTCGGACTTAAATACGGCGGAACCGGCCACCAGGACATTTGCGCCGGCCTTGACGACCTCGGCGATGTTTTTGGAAGAGATGCCGCCGTCGACCTCGATCATGGGCGACACGCCATGTCGCTCGCACATGGCCGTAAGCTCGTGCAGTTTGGCGATTGTACCAGGGATAAAGCTCTGGCCGCCAAAGCCAGGGTTCACGCTCATCAGCAGCACCATGTCGACAACGTCGATGATGCTCTCGAGCACGCACACGGGGGTGGCGGGGTTGAGCACCACGCCGGCCTTGACGCCGCGCTGCTGCAGATGCGTGAGCGTGCGGTGCAGGTGCGTGGAAGCCTCGTAGTGCACGGTGATCATGTCGGCACCGGCGTCGGCATACCAATCGACCGTCTCGTCGGGGTTCGACACCATGAGGTGCGCGTCGACCGGTACATCGGTGGAGCGCTTGACGGCCTTAAGGATGTCAACGCCAAAGGTGAGGTTGCCGGTAAAGTGACCGTCCATAACGTCAAAGTGTACGTAGTCGGCACCGGCGATCTTGTCGAGCTCGCCCTTGAGGTTGGCCATGTCGGCCGAAAGGACGGACGGAGCGATTTTGATGGAACCCATGGTAGTAGCCTTTCTGCGCTAGTCGGTGAGTCCGTAGAACTCTTGAGAAGGGACGCGATCGGTAAGAATCTCGAGCGCCCTATCCAAAGTAACACCGTTGTAGAGCGTTTGCTCCACGGCAAAGGTGAGCGGAATGTCTACGCCCAGCGAACGGGCAAGCTCGCTGACGCTGCGGGCCGCGACGGCGCCCTCGACCACCATATGCGTGCGCGTCTGATACTCGTCGAGCGACACGCCGTGGGCAAACTCGTAGCCAAAGGTGCGGTTGCGCGAGTGCTCCGAGGTGCAGGTGGCAATGAGGTCGCCCATGCCGGCAAGTCCCATGCAGGTCATAGCTTGACCGCCGCGGGCGTGCACCAGACGGCTGATCTCTGCCAGGCCGCGCGTCATGATGAGGGCAAGCGTGTTGTCGCCCGCACCGGTACCGGCGGAGATGCCGCATACGATGGCGATGACATTTTTCATGGCGCCGCAGACCTCGACACCGGTCATGTCTTGCGACAGATAAATACGGAAGGCCGTGGATAGGAGCAGGTCCTTAAAGGTCTCCCCTATCTGCGGATCTTTGCTGGCGATGACGGCGGCAGAAAGACCGCCGCGGCAGATCTCCTCGGCATGGTTGGGACCCGAGAGCGCCGCCACGCGCGCCTCGTTGCCGATCTCGCTGGCGATGACCTCGCTCATGAGCAGGCCGGACTCGGGCTCAATGCCCTTGGTGAGGCAGAGCACCGGGGTATCGGCGGCGATAAAGGGCGCTGCCCGATGGCACACGTCGCGCAAGTGCGTGGAGGGCACGGCAAAGATGATCGCATCGGCACCGTCGAGCGCCTGGGCGAGCTCGGTCGTTGCTACCACGTTGTCCGGCAGCTCGTAGCCCACAAGGTAGCGGGGGTTGCGGTGCTCACCGTTAATGCCGGCGGCCGTCTGCTCGCTATGGGCCCACATGGTCACGCGCTCGGCTCGCTCGGCGGCGAGGCC
>CABUSL010000115.1 GCA_902494295.1 uncultured Collinsella sp. | reverse complement strand
CGTCTTGCCTTGCCTGACTCATATATAACATCTCCAATCATTTTGAGTGGAGGCGATTATATAGCAACGGTCCCGCATCCGTCAGTAACGGACACGGGAGCGAAACAATTCGATACACAGAGGTTGCGCCGTCAATACATAACTAAGCCAACCCCAGCAATATGCCCGCCGAATGCACGACAAACGCCACGATCCAGGCGACCGTCACTTGAAACGCGAACACGGCAACGGCATAGCGCGCGCCCAACTCGCTCCTGACGGCGCCGATGGCCGCCACGCAGGGCGGGTACAGCAACGTAAAGACCAGGAACACGTAAGCGGTAAACGGCGAAAACATGGTCGACAGTGCCGCGGGCGAGGTCGCGCCCAAAAGCACTGTGAGCGTCGATATGACGCTCTCCTTGGCGATAAGTCCGGTGACGAGCGCCGTGGATGCACGCCAGTCGCCAAACCCAAGCGGCGTCAGCGCCGGCGCGATGATGCTGCCGAGGCCCGCAAGCAAACTCTGCGACTGATCGGCGACCACATTAAAGCGGATGTCGAACGTCTGAAGGAACCAGATGACCACGGTAGCGGCAAAGATAATGGTAAAGGCCTTGGTAATAAAGTCCTTGGCCTTATCCCATGCCAGCATCACTGTCGTCTTGACGCTCGGCAGGCGGTAGTTGGGAAGCTCCATGATAAACGGCACTGGGTCGCCCTTAAATGCCGTGCGGTTGAGCACCAAAGCCGCGATGCAACCGACCGCAATGCCAATCAGATAGAGCGAGACCATGGCGGGAACCGTCGCCTGTGGGAAAAACGCCCCGCACAGCAGACCGTAGACCGGCAACTTGGCCGAGCAGCTCATGAACGGCGTGAGCATGACCGTCATCTTGCGGTCGTGCTCGGATGGGAGCGTACGGGTCGACATGATAGCCGGCACGGTGCAGCCAAAACCGACGAGCATAGGCACAAAGCTGCGGCCCGACAGGCCAAAGCGACGCAGCACCTTATCCATAACAAAGGCCACGCGCGCCATGTAGCCCGAGTCTTCCAGAATGGAGAGGAACAAGAAGAGCACGACGATAATCGGCAGGAAGGTCAACACACTGCCCACACCCGTAAGCACGCCGTCGACAGCCAGCGAGCGCACCACGTCGTTGGTGCCGAACGCCTTGAGGCCCGCATCGGCCGAGGCGATGATGGCAGCGATGCCGTCCTCCATGAGTCCCTGCAACGCCGCACCGATCACGCCAAACGTCAGCCAAAAGACGAGGCCCATAATCACCAGGAACGCCGGGATGGCCGTGTAGCGACCCGTCAGGATGCGGTCGATCTTGACGGAGCGCACGTGCTCGCGGCTCTCGTGCGGCTTGACGACACAGCGCCCGCACACGTCGCCGATAAAGCTAAAGCGCATGTCGCCCAGCGCGGACAGGCGGTCGGTGCCGGCCTCGCCCTCCATCTGGGTAATGATGTGCTCGATGGCGTCGAGCTCGTTGCGATCCAGGTGAAGCGCCTCGGTCACCAGCTCGTCGCCCTCAACCAGCTTGGTCGCCGCAAAACGCACGGGAATGTGTGCCGTCGCGGCATGGTCCTCGATAAGGTTGGCAATGCCGTGGATGCAGCGATGCAGTGCACCGCCGTCTGGGCCATCGGGTGCGCAGAAGTCCAGGCGACCGGGGCGCTCGCGGAACCGCGCCACGTGCAAGGCATGATCCACCAGCTCGCCGATACCCTCGTTGCGGGCAGCGCTAATGGGGACAACAGGCACGCCCAACAGGCTCTCGAGCAGGTTGACGTCCACGGCGCCGCCGTTGGCCGTCACCTCGTCCATCATGTTGAGCGCGATGACCATGGGGCGGTCGAGCTCCATAAGCTGCAGCGTCAGGTACAGGTTACGTTCGATGTTGGTGGCGTCGATGATGTCGATGATGGCGTCGGGATGCTCATCCAGGATAAACTGGCGGCTCACGATCTCTTCGCCCGTGTACGGCGACAGCGAATAGATGCCGGGCAGGTCGGTAACGCTTGCCTCGGGGTGGTTGCGGATGGTGCCATCTTTGCGGTCGACCGTCACGCCGGGAAAGTTGCCGACATGCTGGTTGGAGCCCGTCAGCTGGTTGAACAGCGTGGTCTTACCGCAGTTTTGGTTGCCGGCGAGGGCGAAATGCAGCGGTGCGCCCTCGGGCACGGCCGTCTTGGCCGCACGGGGCAAATACGTCCCCTCGCCGAGTGCCGGGTGCTCCGTCGTGCCGATTGCGGCGTTAGCGCGCGGACCCGTATCGGTGTCGTGAACACCCACGAGCTCGATGCGAGCGGCATCGTCCTTGCGCAGCGTCAACTCGTAGCCACGCAGGCGAATCTCGAGCGGGTCGCCCATGGGGGCATACTTCATCATGGTGACTTCGGTGCCAGGTGTTAGGCCCATGTCCAAAATATGTTGTCGGAGTGCCTGGTCGTCCGATGCCACCGATGCGACAACGGCGTCCTTTCCAATCTCGAGTGTATCGAGCCTCACGTCCGTGCTCCTCCCCCGGCGCCCACAAGGCGTTGCATTTATGTTCACCATGGCTAACCGTTTGCCATGGCTAACCAATTTAACCATGCATGATAGCGCGAACATGCAGCGATGTTCAATCGACAGATTGGTGCAAGGGGAACAGGTGGGAGAGTTCAGGGACACAGTTTCCAGATGAGGCCTCTCGGGGAAACTGCGTCCCAGAATTCTGGCTCGAAACGGGATATGGTTTCCCAAGCAGGCCTCTTACGGAAGCTACGTCCCGGAATCGACGCTCAAACTGGGATGCGGTTTCCGGACGGCAGGCCAAAACGAAGTTGCGGTGGAATAGTTCCTGGCTGAGGCTTCATCCTGCCAAATCAGGAACTATTCCACCGCAACTTAAGCTGACGAATGGGTCGCAAGGGGGCCCGCCAATGTTGCGCAACAACGGGCGAGCGTTCGCCCTTAGCATGAGGACAGAAGGAAATGTGCCCGGTATTCGCGAGGGCGCCGATCGAGGGGAGTCTGCACATGTTCTGCCGAAATTGCGGGTCGAAGGTCGAGGACGGGACCAGGTTCTGCCCCGTGTGCGGAGAGCCCATCGCCGCCGAATGTGAAGCACCGGCCGAATCGCAGGGCGGCTTTCAATCCGCCCCGGCAGCCGAGTCGCAGCCGACTACACCGGCGCCGGCGAAGGCCAAGCGCTCAAAGAGGCCCCTCCTGATCGCCGCCGTCGTGGCCGCGCTGCTCGCCGCGGGCGGCGGCGCTGGATACTACTTCGGCATCTACGCCCCTGAGCAGGCACGGGAGGCGGCCGAGCAGGAGGCGCTCGCGGCAAAGCACGCCGTGCGCTTTAGCGTCTCGGCCCAGGGCTGGGACACCTCGGCAGGCGCGAGCAGGCTGCCGGTTCATATTACGGGCAAGGAGGAGCGCGGCAAGAAGGTCGACGCCGTGCGCTACGTGGACAGCGACGGCGAGGGCGTCGAGCTCCGGCGCGGAAGCTACAAGGTCGAGGTCGCCGCCTCCCCTATCGCCGCCGACGGCACGATCTACGCTGTCCCCGCCGACAAGCTCAACATCAAGTTGGGCGAAAAGGCCGCCGAGAAGAAGACCATTGACGCGGGCGACGTGGCGCTGGAGCCGATCGAGGCGCCCGAAGTGACCGACGACCAGATCGCCGCGGCAAAGAAGTGCGCCGAGGAGGACGAGGGCGCCAAGAAGGCCGGCCTCAATATTGACGCCGAGGCGCTCGCGACCGCCGCGACCAAGCGCCGCGACGACGCCGTGGCGGCAAAGCAGGCCGAGGAGGAGGCAAGGCGCCAGGCGGAGGAAGAGGCCAAGAAAGCCGAGGAGGCGAGGCAGGCGCGCACCATCGAAACCGATTACTTCACTATGGTGCTTCCCGACTGGTTCCCCATCGATCAGTTTACGGTTCAAACAACCGACCATGCAGACCAGGGGGATGGGATGGGTGCATATACCATGGTCCTAGTAACCGCAAAAGATAGCTTTTATCCAAACGGAAAAAACAACCCAAACTTATGTCCAAACTTCGGCATCTGTGCTGATACAAATGGCCTGCCCGGTGTTGGATGCGCTTTTTATAAGGAGCTCGGCGATACACAGGGCCATACAGTTCGAGTCTGGGGCGGGTCATATGGCGAGTGGAACGGAAAGACAATCGACGATAGGCCATTCGGAATGAGCGGCGATGATTACGCCAACCTCCTCGCATCCTGCATTACGCTGAAATAGCCGACCGCCGCCACCCAAAATGATCCGCTTTCCTCCGTCCCCGGTGGATCACGGGTCACAGTTTCCCAAACGGCGCCCTTCTGGAAAGCGCATCCCACCATCCGGGCGAATTCCGGGATACCGTTTCTCGATGAGGCCTCTCGGGGAAACTGCGTCCCAGAATTCTGGCTCGAAACGGGATATGGTTTCCCACACAGGCCTCTTGCGGAAAATGCAACCCGGAATCCCCGCCCGAAACGGGACGCACTTTCCCAGTCGAGGCCCTATGGGAAACTGCATCCCGGAATCCCCGCCCAAACCGGGACGCAGTTTCCGGGCGGGGCATCAAAACCGAAATTGCGGTGGAATAGTTCCTGCTTGGGCTGGTTGAGGCCTTAAATAGGAACTATTTCACCGCAAGTTATTGAGGGGATGTCCGTCCTCTTACAGATGGCGCTCCAGGAAGCGGAAGGCCAGGCGGATCCAGGGACGGACGGAAACCTGCTTGTCCTCGTTGTCGACCGCGGTATTGGCGTTGCCGAGCGAAAGGCCGTGGCCGCCCTGGTCAAAGACGTGCATCTCGCAAGCGACGCCCTCCTCGGCCATGCGCTGCGCAAACGGGTAGACCTGCGCGATCGGCGCCGTCTTGTCGTCCGAAACGCCCCACACAAAGGTCGGGGGCATCTGGCGCGAAACGTGCGTGGTAGGGCAAATGTCGGTCAAGTGCTCATCGGTCGCCTCGCCGCCCGTCACCATCGACAGATAGTCGTTGAGCAAATCGCGCCCCGTCTTGCCACCCGTCTTGGGCACGCGCAGGTCGATGCGCGGGTCGCGCGTCTGCATATCGCGCACATAGGCAAGGTCGAGCAACGGATAGCCCAGCACCACGGCGTCGGGACGAATATCCTCCGGACGAGCCCCGGCAAGGCCCGCGAAAGGTCCGGTCTTCCACTGCGTTGCCAATGAGGCGCAGATCATGCCGCCCGCCGAGAAACCCACAATGCACACGCGCTTGGGATCGACATGCCACTCGTCGGCGTTGGCGCGCACGGTAGCGACCATCTTGGCGAGGTCCGCCTGCGGGTGCGGAAAGCTCACGTCGCCCGTGGCGCTCGTCACATAGTTGAGCACAAAGGCCTGGTAGCCGCGGTCCAAAAATGCAAACGCCACCGGGTCCTGCTCGTGCGGAGCGATATGCGTAAACCCGCCTCCGCCGCAGATAATTACCGCGGGGCGGCGGCCATTGGGCTTGTCGGGCAGCGGCTCGGCACCCAGATACGTAAACGTCGCCGGATATTCCTCGGTCGGCTCCTCGCCCCACAGCGCATGGTTCTCAATAATCATAGGTGCTCCCTCCGTGCGATTCGTGCGCACTCGTTTTTCGCACCTTAGCGTACCCCACTTGAGCCCGCGGCGCAGAAACACCCCCGCAATAAGTTGGCCTTCAACTGATATATCACAAAATCGCTGTTCAGAGGTATCGTTGGGCAGCGTAAAATAGGGGCGCTGACCGTGCTGGGAAACACGTACGAAACGTTTCCGGCAAACCACACGCGTGCAACATGCGCGCCTGATACGTTGGAGGCATCTATGGGTCTGCTCGATTCGCTCAAGTCCACGTTCACTTCGTCGGGCGAGGCGTCCGTTCCGCCCGCAGCAAGCTTCGCCACCCGCGAAGGCGTCATCTACGCTCCCGTCAACGGCGTGCTCGTCAATCTGAGTGAGGTCCCCGACGAGACCATCGCCTCGGGCATGCTCGGCCAGGGCTATGGCATCGAGCCCATTACCGGCACCATTTACGCCCCCGCCAACGGCCGTATCGGCGCCACCACCGTCACCAACCACTCCATCGGCATGATTACCGAGGACGGCCTACGCGTGTTTATCCATGTTGGCCTGGGCACCGTGGAAATGAACGGCAAGGGTTTTGCCCGCTTTGTCGAGATGGGCGATGTGGTCAAGGCGGGCCAGCCGCTCATCAGCTTCGACCGCGACGCCATCAAGGCCGCCGGCCACGAGGACATCGTGACCGTCATCGTCTCTGAGCTCGACCGCCTCAAGAGCATCGACCATGTCGGCGAGTCTGGAACGCTTATCGGCGGCAACCCGCTCGTCAAGCTTGGCGATCCGCTGCTGGTTGCCAAGACCAAGTAGCCGAGCATCATCGCATAAAGGCTCAACCACCCGTACGTCTTTGCCGCATCTGTGTTGTTGTTTTTGCCTATGTCTATGTAGAGGTTCTGAAACGTTTCTATATAGACAGCCGAGTATCAACGCAGGTGCGGCTTTTGCGTAGCGAGGCCTCGCCCCGCGGCATGTTGTTCAACCGCACGAACCCCCTTCCCTTGTCCGCGCAGAGCGCTAGACTGCTAGGTCGACATTGGAGGAAGATCGATGCAAAACACACCCACGGGCGCCGCACATGCCGCGCCTCAACGCAACCAACGCATCGTCGCGCTCGACGGGCTCCGCGCCCTCGCCATCGCCGGCGTCGTCCTATATCACCTTCGCCCCAGTCG
>CABUSL010000114.1 GCA_902494295.1 uncultured Collinsella sp. | reverse complement strand
CGCGCGGCGGGGGCTCCTCCGTCCTGCGGAAAGATTTGGAAAGTAACCCTGTGTCCGGCCTGCGATAACTAAGGGGTCGCTGCGTTTTACTTGGGTGCAGCAGCGCCGTGCTTGGGGGCTGAATTGCACTTTGCTGGTCTGGGCCCGTTTCCCGGAGAAGCCCTTACTTGGTGCGGGCCTAATTTGTTTGTTGCCGACAAAAAACAGGGGCGTCCTCTTTGAGGACGCCCCTGTTATGGATTGCATACGGTTGCTGAAGCGATACTTTGCCTCGTCTTGCCCTAGGCCAAGAACTCCTTGGTGGTTGCCACGATGTTGGCGGCGTCCAGGCCATACTTGTGCAGGAGCTCGGCACCCGGGCCAGACTCACCGAAGGTGTCGTTGACGCCGATCTTCTTGAGCGGCGTCGGGCACTGCTCGCACAGGACGTCGGCGACGGCGCTGCCCAGGCCACCGATCACGGAGTGCTCCTCGACGGTCACGACGTGGCCGGTCTTGGTGGCGCTCTTGACGATCAGGTCGGCATCGATGGGCTTGATGGTGTGCATGTTAATGACCTCGGCGTCGATGCCCTCGGCAGCGAGCTGCTCGGCGGCTTCGAGAGCCTCGCCGACCATCAGGCCGCAGGCGATGATGGTCACATCGGCGCCCTCGCGCATGACAATGCCCTTACCCAACTCGAACTTGTAGGTCTCGGGGTCGTTGATAACCGGCGAGGCCAGACGGGCGAAGCGCATGTACACGGGGCCGTCGCACTCGTAGGCGGCGCGCGTCACGGCACGGGCCTCCACATCGTCGGCGGGAACGATAACGGTCATGCCGGGGATGACGCGCATGAGGGCGATATCCTCGCAGCACTGGTGCGTGGCACCGTCCTCGCCCACCGAAATACCGGCGTGCGTGGCACCGATCTTAACGTTAAGGTGCGGATAGCCGATGGAGTTGCGGACCTGCTCAAAGGCGCGGCCGGCGGCAAACATGGCAAAGCTGCTCGCGAAGGCGACGCGGCCGGTGGTCGCGATACCGGCGGCGACACCCATCAGGTTGCTCTCGGCGATGCCCACATCGAAGAAGCGGTCGGGGCAGGCGGCCTTAAACTTGCCGGTCTGCGTGGCGGCGGCCAGGTCGGCGTCGAGGACCACAAAGTCATCGTGCTCGTTGGCGAGCTCGACGAGGGCCTCGCCGTAGCTTACGCGCGTGGCGATTTTCTTGACGTCTGCCATCCTAGAGCTCCTCTCCGGCGGCCGTGAGCTCTGCCATGGCCTGCTCAAACTGTTCATCGTTGGGGGCCTTACCGTGCCAACCCACCTGGTTCTCCATAAAGGAGACGCCCTTGCCCTTCGTGGTCTCGGCGATAATGGCGGTCGGCTGACCCTTGGTGGCGCGGGCCTCGGCAAAGGCGGCGCGGATCTGGTCGAAGTCGTTGCCGTCGGCGAGCTCCACCACATGGAACTTGAAGGCGCGGAACTTGTCGGCGAGCGGCATAGGGTCGTTGACCTCCTCGACGGGGCCGTCGATCTGCAGGCCGTTATGGTCGACGATCACGCAGAGGTTGTCGAGCTGCTGGTTGCCGGCAAACATGGCGGCCTCCCAGACCTGGCCCTCCTCGCTCTCGCCGTCGCCCAGCAGGGCGTAGGTGCGATAGTCGTCGCCCCAGTGCTTGGCGGCAACGGCCATGCCCACGGCGGCGGAGATGCCCTGGCCGAGCGAGCCGGTGGACATGTCGACGCCCGGGGTGTCGTTCATGTTGGGATGGCCCTGCAGGTGGCTGCCGATGTGGCGCAGCGTCTCGAGATCCTCCTTGGGGAAGAATCCGCGCTCGGCGAGCACGGCGTACAGACCAGGCGCGCAGTGACCCTTGGAAAGCACGAAGCGGTCGCGGTCGGCCTTGCGGGGGTCGGCCGGGTCGACGTTCATTTCCTCAAAGTACAGATAGGTCATGATGTCGGCAGCGCCGAGCGAACCGCCCGGATGGCCGGACTTGGCAGCGTGCACGCCGGTGACGATGCCCTTCCTTACCTCGTTGGCAACCTTTTTGAGCTCTTCGTCGCTCATTGTGCCTTCCTTTCATCCTCATTAGACAAAATGCGCACGGCACCGAAGGTAATCCCAACACAGCCGCAATGCACGTACGTCATTCATTATGCTGGAAACTGATGGCTTTACCAGAGTTTTTATCATTATTTGAACAATTTAGCAGGCAGAACCGCTGATGAAACGGTTTATCAATGTGAACGTCTTTTGGATGGAACGCGGTCGCCCCTACGCGCTAATGTCCTTGAATCCCTCGCCGAAGGCTTCCGTAACGTCAGCGACCGTCACAATGGCGTGAGGATCGCGCTCGCGCACGATCGTCTTGAGGGTATTGAGCTCTCGACGGCTCACGATGACCATAATCACCGGCTTCTCGGCACCCGAATACATGCCAGTCGCCTTAAACTTGGTACAACCACGACCCAGACCATACATGATATCGGCAGCGATATCAGGGAACTTGTCCGAGATGATGAGTACCATACGGCGTTTGTTGCCACCATCGACCACGGCATCGATCACGTAGCCGCTAATGACCATCGAAAGGCCTGCATACAGTGCGTTTTCGATTGAAAAGACCGGAGCCGACAGCGCACACACGGCAACATCGATCGCCATGACGGTCGAGCCCACCGGCAGCGAGGTGTTACGCGAGATGATTTGGCCAATCGTGTCCGAGCCGCCGGTGTTGGCGCCGGCGCGCAACACCATGCCGTAACCGATGCCCGTAATAATGCCGCCCCACATGGCAGGGAGCATCAGGTCCGCATCCGCCAGAGGTGCTACAAACGGGGCGAACAGATCGGTAAAGAAGCCCAGCAGCACAAAGCCCGTCGCGGTCTGCACCACGTAGAACATGCCACCTTCGCGCATAACGACCAGCAACAGCAAGGCGTTCATCACGATCGTCTGAATACCAACGGGAAGTGATAGGCCGCGCGATGCGCCGACCGCCTGGATAATGGTGGCAAGGCCCGTAACGCCACCGGCAGCAAGGCCGTTGGGAATCAAAAACAGGTCGGTCGCAATAGCGGCCAGAGCGCACCCCAACATAATCTGGGGCAGGTCGTGAAAAAAGTTCATCGAAAGAATGCGCTTGATGTCCAGACGGTATGCCATGCTGCCTCCCTCAAAAAAGCGCACCCCATCGGATGCGCTTTGAACTTCTTCTTGTATTCGATTCTACCGATTCGCAGGACAAAAACCACCCCTGCGCAGGGTTTGCTCTGGATACAAAACCACCCTGCTCGGAGGGTTTTAATCCATTTCCACATAAACCCGGGCGGCTTAAGCAGACGGGGTCTCCGCGTCAGCGTTGCCAGTGGCCCAGCGATGGTAGCCAATAACAAACGGGTCCAGGTCGCCATCGTCAAGAACGGCCTCGACATTGCTGGTCTCCACACCCGAGCGCAGATCCTTGACCATCTGGTACGGGTAGAGCACGTAGCTGCGAATCTGGTTGCCAAAACCAATCGTGGTCTTGGGTCCGCGGATCTCATCGAGCGCCTCGGCGCGCTTCTCGAGCTCAATCTCGTACAGACGAGCCTTGAGGATCTGCATGCACGCGGCCTTGTTCTGGATCTGGCTGCGCTCATTTTGGCAGGTAACCACAATGCCGCTGGGGAAATGCGTCACGCGCACGGCGGAGTCGGTGGTGTTGACGCCCTGACCGCCCGGGCCGCTCGCGTGGTACACGTCCACGCGGATGTCATCGGGACTGATTTCGATGTCGATATCATCGGGTAGCACGGGGATGACCTCGACGCCGGCAAACGTGGTCTGGCGGCGCTTCTTGTCGTCGGTGGGGCTAATGCGAACCAAGCGGTGGACACCGGCCTCGGCGCGCAGCATGCCAAATGCGTCCTTGCCCTCGACGGTAAAGGTCGCGCGGTCGATGCCGATGACCTCGGCCGCGGGACAGTCGTTGATGGTGACCTTCCAGCCGCGACGCTGGCAATACTTCATGTACATCTTAAAGAGCATGAAGGTCCAGTCCTGGGCCTCCAGACCACCCTGTCCGGGCTTGATGGTCACAATGGCATCGCCGTGATCGAACTCACCGGTAAACCAGCTCGAAAGCTCAAGCTCATCGATGGCACGGGCCAGGCGCTCAGCCGTGGCTGTAGCCTCCTCGCGAAGGGCGGCGGCGTCGGGATCATCCCCCATCTCCTCGGCAAGCTCCAGCGCGGCGCGGGCATCGGAAAGCTCGCCGCGCGCGGTGTCCACGGCAGCGATATCTTCCTTGGTGCGCGCGATCTCCTCCATGATGGCACGGGCGGCGTCGGCGTCATCCCAAAAGCCAGGGGCAACACTTTTGGCCTCGAGCTCGATCACGCGGGTACGCTTCTCGTCCAAGTGGAGATACGACTCGACCTCGCCGAGCCGGTCCGTAAACGCGTCTAGCTCGGCGGGCGTTACCTCTAAAGCCTCAGCCATTAACGATTCCTGCCGTGGCAGTACTTAAACTTCTTGCCGCTACCGCAGGGGCACGGGTCGTTGCGGCCCACGTTGACGTACGGATCGTCGCTCTCGGACTTGCGGTAGGTCGTCACCTTGCCACCGTTGTTAACGGCAGCCGGACCACCCTGGACAGCCGTGCGGGCCTGCACCTGCGCCTGCTTGCGCAGCACCGAGTCGCCGTTGTCACCATCGACCTCGGCAGGACCGGAGAAGCGCGCACCCTCGAGCGCGGGCTCCTCCTTGTGCTCCACGGCACGCGGGGCAGCCTTGATCTCGATGCGCAGAACCGTGCGCAGGTAATCCTCATACATGGTATCGACGAGCATCTGAAACGCGCCGTAGGCCTCGGTCTTGTACTCGACCAGCGGGTCGCGCTGGCCAAAGCCGCGCAGGCCGATGCCGGTCTTGAGGTAGTCCATCTCCTGCAGGTAGTTCATCCAGCGGGTATCGATGACGCGCAGCATGACCTGGGTGTTGAGTTCGCGCATCAGGTCCTCGCCCAAGCGCTCGGCCTTCATGTTGTAGCACTTCTCTACGTAAGCCAGGACATCGGCAGCCAAGGCCTCATAATCCTCGTCGGGGAACTTCGGCGTATCGATGTGGCCGGTGAGCTCCACAACCCACTTGCGCAGGCCCTCCAGGTCGCGCTCGCCCTCGTGGCTGTCCTTGGTGCAGAACTCCTGAACACAGCGGCACACGGTGTCGTGCATGACCTCGGTGATGTGGTCGGTCAGGTCCTTGCCGTCCAGAATCTTATTGCGCTCGGCGTAGATGACCTGGCGCTGCTTGTTCATGACGTCGTCGTACTCAAGGACGCTCTTACGCATGGAGAAGTTGATGCTCTCGACCTTGTGCTGGGCGCTCTCGACGGCCTTGGAGATGATCTTGTGCTGGATGGGCATGTCGTCGCCCATGTCGGCCGTGACCATCATCTTGGAGACGCGGTCCATCTTGTCGCCGCCGAACAGGCGCATGAGGTCGTCCTCGAGCGACAGGTAGAACTGGGTCTCGCCCGGATCGCCCTGACGGCCGGAGCGGCCGCGCAGCTGGTTGTCGATACGGCGGGACTCGTGGCGCTCGGTGCCGATGACGGTCAGGCCGCCGGCGGCAAGCACGCGCTCGCGCTCGGCCTTGCAAGTCTCCTTGGCCTCGGCGTTAAACTGCTCGAGCTGCTCGGGCGTCACGTCCTCCATGGTCAGGCCCTCGTACTCCAGGCGCTCGCGCACCAGCTCGTCGGGATTGCCGCCCAGCAGGATGTCGGTACCACGACCGGCCATGTTGGTGGCGATGGTCACGGCGCCGTAGCGTCCGGCCTGGGCCACGATGTGGGCCTCGCGCTCATGGTGCTTGGCGTTGAGGACCTCGTGTGCGATGCCGCGCTTGGTAAGGGCGGCGGACAGCTTCTCGGAACTCTCGATGGAGACGGTGCCCACCAGGACCGGCTGGCCCTTGGCGTGACGTCGCTCGACATCGTCGGCGACGGCGTTGTACTTGGCCTGAATGGTGCGGTACACCAGGTCCTCGTGATCCACGCGCTGCACGGGCTTGTTGGAAGGGATGACTTCGACGGGCAGCTTGTAGATCTCGCGGAACTCGGCATCCTCGGTAAGTGCCGTGCCGGTCATGCCGGAGAGCTTGTCATACAGACGGAAGTAGTTCTGCAGGGTGATGGTGGCCAGGGTCTGGTTCTCCTCGCGTACGAGCACGCCCTCTTTGGCCTCGATGGCCTGGTGCAGGCCCTCAGAATAGCGGCGGCCTTCCATAATGCGGCCGGTGAACTCGTCGACGATCTTGACCTCGCCGTTGGTGACCACGTACTGCTTATCGCGGTGGAACATGTACTGGGCCTTCAGCGCCTGCTGCAGGTGGTTGACCAACTGGCCGGAGAGATCGGCATAGATGTCATCGATACCCAGGCGGCGCTCGATTTTCTTAAGGCCGCGCTCGGTGGCGGCAATGGTGTGCTTGGCCTCGTCCATGACGTAGTCGCCCGTGGGCTCCACGTCCTCGGTGGCGGTGAGCATGTCGTGCGACACGTCCTCGCCGCGCTCAAGGCCACGCACGGCACGCGCGAAGTCCTTGTAGGTACTGGCGGACTTGGTGCCAGCGCCCGAGATGATCAGCGGAGTGCGGGCCTCATCGATCAGGATGGAGTCCACCTCATCGACGATGGCAAAGGCGTGGCCGCGCTGCACCATGTTGTCCTTATAGGTCACCATGTTGTCGCGCAGGTAGTCGAAGCCGTACTCATTGTTGGTGCCGTAAGTGATATCGGCGTTGTAGGCACGGCGG
>CABUSL010000113.1 GCA_902494295.1 uncultured Collinsella sp. | reverse complement strand
GGAACTCGTCGATCATGACCATCTTAAAGCGGCTCTCGTATGCCGCTCGGATGGCCGGGTAATCGCGCAGGGCCTCGTAGGCCATGCGCAGCAGGTCGTTGTTGTCGAGGGCAGACTGGGCAGCCTTCAGCGCGCGGTACTCAGCCTCTACAGAGCGGGCCAAGCCCACCGGCGCCCCGCCGGTGAGCTCGTCAAACTCGTGCGCAACTTCCGCAGTCACGATGAGGTACTGCGCTACGTGGCACGCGTCTTCGACGGCGATGACGGCGGCCTGATGCAGGGCTTTTTGGATCTTGAGGCGAGCGACGGCCGCAAGGACACGCTGGCGGCAGACGCCTCGCGTCGTCAGGCGCTCTTTGTTGCCGGCGGCAGCACGCAGGAGCGCACACAGGCCAAGGCCCGTGCGATCGCTGAGCGATTCCGCGCGCTTGCCGATGCCGGCCAGCCCCAGGGCGGCATGGTGCTGCTGCTGGGCCGCATGACCAACGCCGACGTCTACGCGCAGGCCTTCCGCGACCAGGGGCTCGACTGCGTCATCGCGGGCGGCTCAGTCTTTGCGCAGGCTGCCGAGGTGCAGACGGTGCGCGCCCTGGCTTGTGCGCTCGCCAATCCGGCCGATACGGCGCAGGGCCTTATGCCGCTGCTCGCCTCGCCGATGTTTGCGCTCGGTGCCCAGGAGTTCCTGGCACTGGCGACCAAGCTCGATAGCGAGACGGGGGAGACCTCGCGCCGCAACATCGATGCGGGCATCATGAGCGATTCCGATGTGCCGGGCTTGCAGGGCTTGCCGCTCGTGACGCGCGCCCGCGAGGTACTGCGGTATGCACTTCGTCGCGTGGGCCGCGATTCATTCGCCGCCATCGCACGCGACGCGGTCAATGCCTCCGGCTGGTTTGTGCGTCTGGCACAGTGTGGTCCCGAGGGCAAGGCTATTGCCGCCAACGTGCTCAAGGCGCTCGACGCCGTGGCCGAGGCGGAGGCCGAGTTCGGCAACTCGCCGCGTTCCATCGCGCTGGCCTTCGACCGCTTCTTGGCGGGCAAGGAAGCTCCGGGCGCCCTCAACGAGGAGGGTGACGGCGCGGTGCGCATCATGACGGTGCACGCATCCAAAGGCCTGGAATACCCGGTCGTGGCGGTTGCCGAGTGTTTTGGCGTGCGCAAGTCGTCCGGTACGGCACAGATGGGCCGCGTCGACGGCGGGGCGCAGGTCGTGGCGCTGCCGGCGCGCTTCGATGGCGTTAAGCTCGCGGACGGAACCTTCGTAAAGGGGGATGACGTCAAAAAGCAGTTTGAGCACGCGTTTAAGGGTAAGGGCACGTCGCTATGGTTGCCGCCGGAGCTCATGGAGGACGTATGCGCGACGGGTTCTCCCGCCGAGGCATTTGCTCGCCTGCGCAACGACGACCTGCAGTTTTCGCTCGAGGAGCGGGCCCGCTTGCTCTATGTTGCCATGACGCGTGCGCGCGAGCTGGTGATCTTGGCGATGGATGCCGGCGTGAGCCGTGGCAAGGTGACGGCGCCGACCTTCGACGTCGAGACCGATCTGACCTACGATGTGCTGCGCCGTATTTTGCCGACCGACGCTCTGGACACGCCGCAGCTCGATGCCGACCGCCTGGTGTTCGACAACTCCCAGCCGGGCGACTACGAGCTCATTTCGCTCGCGGGCTTTACCTTTGGCGAGCAGGCGTTTGAGGCCAACGCTTCGCTGGATGCCGAGGGCAGGCTTGTTCGTGGCGATGCCGATACGGATGCTGCCGACGATTCGGCCAGTACAATCGTCCCCGGTCCTGCCGACCCCAAGCCCGATTCGTTTGAGCTTGTGTATCCCCAGGCAGTGGGCGTGCGCATGGGCATCTGTCCGTATCCGATGCGTGACTCGTATAGCTACTCGTCAATCGCCGCGGCACTCCATGCCGAGACGGAAGACCGTGCCGCCGAGGCTCGTGTTCCCATGGACGAGTCCGGCGATGATGCAGAGTCGGATGGCTCGGAGATGACGGATGCAGACGTGGCTGCTGTCGAGCCCGTCGGCAATCCCATGGCCTTGGGTTCGGCCTTCCACGCCGCCTGCCAGTGGCTCATCGAGATGGGTGCCGATGCGTTGCCCGCTGAGCGTGCCGATGCGCTGGCGCGTCTGTGGCACCTGACGCCGGAGCAGCGCGAGCGTTTTGATATCGCCCTGAGTCGCTGGCTCAAGTCGGCGGTCCGTGCCGAGCTGCTTGCCTGGCCGTGTGTCCGTGCCGAGGTGCCGTTCTTCTCGCTGGGCTGCGGAGACGAGGACATTGCTCGCTACGGTACGTATGCCGAGGGCGCCATCGATGCCTTGGCGACGAACCCGGCAGATCCATCGCGTGCACTGGTCATCGACTACAAGACGGGTGGCACGCCGGACGAGACGCCGGGGCAGCTGCTCGAGAAACACGCCCTGCAGGCGCGCGTCTATTCGGACGTTCTGCACAAGGCGGGCTTTAAGACGGTGACCGTCAAGTTCGTCCGCGTGGAGCAGGCCGATCCGACTCTCTTCGTCAATCCCGCCGAGCCCCAAGTAGTCACCTACAATCTCTAGCCCTCAGATAACTTGCGGTGGAATACGGACTGTTTTGGCCAAAAAAGCCGCCAAACAGTCCGCATTTCACCGCAACTGCAAGAGGAACCGTGTTGGTTTGGCTAGGTTCGGGTGCCGTCCGCGCCGTGCGGTAAAATCGTTCAGTCAGAACACGAACCCGCATCGGAGCTCATCACATGGCATTCGTCCATCTGCACAATCACACTGTTTTCTCCATGCTCGACGGCGCAACCCGTATCCAGGATATGGTGAACCGTGCCGTTGAGCTGGGCATGCCCGCCGTGGCCATTACCGACCACGGCTACATGTATGGCGTGCCCGACCTGGCGCTGGCCTGCGACGCCGTCAACCACAACACGCCCGAGTACAAAACGTGGAGCCACGACAAGGCCTTCTTGGAAAAGGACCGCCGCGACGAGCTGGTGGAGCCCGACCCCGAGGAAAACCCGCGCGAGCATGCCCAGTATGTGAAGGACATGGCCATGTGGGACGAGAAGGGCAACATCGACGAGCTCAAGCCGCCCCTGGTCATCAAGCCCATCTTTGGCTGCGAGGTCTACTTTACGCCGGACGAGACGCTCGCCCGCGACCACAAGCCCGAGCTCTACCACATGATCCTTCTGGCCAAGGACCAGGAGGGCTACGTCAACCTGATGCAGACGGTCTCCGAGGCCGCCGTGCAGGGCTTTTACTACAAGCCGCGTGTGACGCTCGACAACCTGCGCCGCCACGCCAAGGGCATGATCTGCACGAGCGCCTGCATCGCGGGCATCATCCCTAAGTACATCGACCGCGGTGACATGGAGGGCGCCGTCAAGTGGGCCGAGACCTTCCGTGACACCTTCGACCCCGGCGACTTTTATATCGAGATCCAGGAACACGGCATTACCACCGACAACGGCCTGACCGACGAGCAGATGGACCGCACGCTCATCGATATTGCCAAGCAGGTGGGCGTCAAGGTCATTGCCACCAACGACTTCCACTACCTGCGCCGCGAGGATGCGCCCGTGCAGGATGTCATCATGTGCATCGGCATGAACGCCAAGGTCGACGACCCCAACCGCATGCGTATGACCGGCTCGGAGTTTTACATGAAGACCGAGGAGGAGATGCGGGCAATGTTCCCGTATTGCCCCGAGGCCTGCGACAACACGCTCGAGATCGCCGACAAGTGCTACGTGGAGCTGGACTGGGACTCTATCATCCTGCCGCGCTTCCCGTTGCTCGATCCCGGCGAGACGCACGAGAGCCAGTTCCGCCGCGAGTGCGAGAAGGGCCTGCGCCAGCACTACGGTGACGACTGGGCCACGCGCGAGATCGGCGGCGTCAACATCAAAGAGCGCTTTGAGTACGAATACAAGGTCATCTGCGACAAGGGCTTTGCCGCCTACTTCCTCATCGTTGCCGAGTACGTGCAATGGGCCAAAGACAACGGCATCGGCGTCGGCCCCGGCCGTGGTTCTGCCGCCGGCGCTATCGTCGCCTACGCCATGAACATCACCGCGTTCGACCCGCTCGAGAACGGCCTGATGTTCGAGAGGTTCCTGTCCCCGCAGCGTACCGAGATGCCCGATATCGATATGGACTTCGACGATGAGCGGCGCCTGGAGGTGGTGGAGCACGTCCGCCAGCTCTACGGCCCCGAGAAGGTCACGCACGTCATCACCTACTCGACCATTAAGGCCAAGCAGGCCATCAACGATGCCGCGCGCGTCCTGGACTACCCGGTCTACATGGGCCAGCGCCTGTCCAAGATGGTCTCGAGCGACCCCAAGGTCAAGCTCAAGCAGGTACTCGAAAAACAACCCGGCAAAGAGGATCTGTTTAACCCCGACTTTGCCGAGGCCTATAAAAAGGACGACGACGCCCGCCGCATCATCGACACGGCGCTCTCGATTGAGGGCCTCACCCGTGGCGAGGGCGTGCACGCGTGCGCCGTTCTGATCTGCCGCGACCCCGTCAACGAGCACGTGCCCACCAAGCTCGACACCAAGGGCGGCGTCGAGATTACCCAGTACGAGGGCCATACCGTTGCCGACATGGGCCTGCTCAAGATGGACTTCCTGGGCCTGCGCACGCTGACGGTTATCTCCAAGGCCAAGGCAAACATCAAAAAGAACTTCGGCATCGACATCAAAGAGGAAGAGATTCCCTTTGACGACCCCGAGATCTTTAAGCTCATGGGTTCCGGCCACACCGCCGGCGTCTTCCAGGTCGAGTCCGCCGGCATGACGGCCACGATCAAGAATATGAAGCCCACCGAGTACAAGCACGTCGTGGCATTGATCGCCCTGTACCGCCCGGGCCCGCTGGGCGCCGGCATGGTCTCGTCCTACATCAACCGTATGAACGGCAAGGAGCCGGCCGTCTCCTACGACGACCGTCTGGACGACATCCTGGGCGAAACCTACGGCACCATGGTCTACCAGGAGCAGGTTATGCTCATCTCCGTCGAGATGTGCGGCTTCTCCAAGGGCGAATCGGACTCGCGTATCCGTAAGCCCGTGGCTAAGAAAAAGATCAAGCTGCTCACGTCGACGGTGCTCCACTGGGAGGATGGCTCGGACGAGACCACCTACGACCACTGGATGAACGGCGCTATCAAGAACAACTACACGCGCGAGGTCGCCCAGAAGATTTGGGACGATGTTCTCGAGTTCGCGTCCTACGCCTTTAACAAGTCGCACTCCGCCGGCTACGCCATCCTGGTTATGCAGACGGCGTGGCTCAAGGCGCACTATCCGCACGAGTACATGGCGGCCGTTCTGACGTCCTATACGGGCAAGACCGACAAGATCGTGCACTACGTCTCGGCGTGCCGTCACGACGGCATCCCCGTGCTTTCGCCAGATGTCAACGAGTCCGGTACCGAGTTCACGGCTACCAAGGAGGGCGTGCGCTTTGGTTTGGCCGGCATCCGCGGCGTGGGCACCGGCGTGGCGCAGGCGATTATCGCCGAGCGCGAGGCGGGCGGCCCGTTTAAGACGCTGCACGACTTTGTCGAGCGCGTGGACTCGAGCCAGGCCAATCGTCGCGTGATTGAATCGCTCATCAAGGCAGGCGCCTTCGACTCCACGGGGTATCCGCGTCGCCAGATGATGCACTTTGTGGATAAGAACAACCCCGAGAACATCATCGATGCCGCGATAAAGCGCCAGAAGGACCGCGCGAGCGGCCAGACCTCGTTCTTCGATATGTTTGGCGACGTTGAGGGCTCGGGCTTTGAGGTGAGCGTACCCGATCCGGACGGCCAGGAGTGGGACCGCCACCTTAAGCTGAGCCAGGAGAAGGAGGTTCTGGGCATCTATGTCTCGGACCACCCGTTGCGCCCGTTTGAGTATGCACTTAGCAAAGCGCGCGACTTCTCGTTCTCGCAGATCGACACCGGCTACGAGGTGCAAAACCCCACGGGCGGTACCATCAACCAGGAGATTCCCGAGGGCAAGGCGTTGTGGTGGGCCGGTATGGTCTCGAGCGTGTCCAAGCGTGTGACCAAAAACGGCGACCCCATGGGCATCGTGCAGCTCGAGGACATGGAAGGCGAGGCCACGGTCGTGGTGTTCCCCAAGACCTACAAGGAGGCCGAGGGGTACCTGTACGGCGAGGTCGATCCCGAGACCGGCGCGCAGCTGTCCGATGCGTTTGTGCGCATTAAGGGCAAGCTCGAGCGCTCGGACCGCGGCGACCAGATCATCGCGCAGGAGATCGTGCCGCTGGAGCTCAACGAGGAGAACAACAAGCCCAAGGTGTTTGAGGTCATGGTGCCCAACAGCCGCTTTAGCCAGGGCAATATGGCACGTCTTGCCACGGTGCTTACCGCCAACCCGGGCGGCGACCGCGTGGAGATCTTTATCGAGCAGGTGGACGGGCGCGTGCTGCGTGCCGAGGTGCCGGCCAAGGTCAACGCGCGCTCGATTCCACTGCTGGCCGAGGCCAAGGCCATCGTTGGTAACCAAGGCAGAGTGACGGTGATCTAAGAGCGACCTTGCTGGTCCGCGCGAGATTGGAGGAAGTGATGGCGCAGGGGACGTTTGCGCAGGCGCTTCGTAAGGAGGCGGCGCTCAGCAGTACCTTTATGAAGGGACGCTCGCTCATGCTCAACGGCGCCGTGCTGTCGTTTGAGGACTCCGGCTCGCGCTTCTCCAAAAACGTGAACATCGAGGGCTCGGTGCGCGGCTCGCGCGGCGACCTGTACAAGACGCACGTGGCGCTCGACATGGACGAGCACGAGGTTATCGACTACGACTGCGATTGCCCCGCCGCCTTCCGCTATTCCGGCATGTGCAAGCACGCCATCGCCACGGCGCTAGCGTATCTGGATGCCAGCGGCGCCGAGCCCGTCG
>CABUSL010000112.1 GCA_902494295.1 uncultured Collinsella sp. | reverse complement strand
GTGCACGGCAAATGTCAACTCGTCAAACGCGTCGGAGCCCTCGACGATGGCCTCGGCATCTGCGGCAGCAGCGCCGGAGGCAAGCATTATGCAGGTGTCGTTAGTCGAGGTGTCGGAATCGACCGTTACCTTGTTAAAGGTCTGCTTGACGGTCGAGAGCAGCAGGGTATGAAGTGCCGCAGGCTCGACGGGGGCATCGGTGGTGATAACTGCGATCATGGTGGCCATGTTGGGCATGATCATGCCCGAGCCCTTGCACATGCCGCCTACCGTATAGACATTGCCCGCATGACCCGCAGCCTCACTGACGTAGGACACGGCGTACTCCTTGGAGTGCGTGTCGGTCGTCATGATGGCTCGAGCGGCATCGGCGCCACCGTGGGCGGAGAGCGCCTCGTAGGCAGCAGGAATAGCGGTCTCAAACGTGTCGATCGGCAGAATCTGGCCAATCACACCCGTAGAGGCAACCAGAATCTGCTGGGGCTCGCAGCCGATGACCTGCGATGCGATGTTGCACGTCTCGCGCGCGCATGCAAGGCCGGTCTCACCCGTGGCGGCGTTGGCATTGCCAGAGTTGACCGAAACGCCGGCGATGATACCGTAGCCCTTGTCGGCACCGCCCAGGTTGGCACGACTCACTTGCACGGGCGCCGCGCAAAAGCGATTGGTGGTAAACACGCCTGCACCGGAACAGGGTTTATCGGGCACGACGAGCGCGTAATCCAGACGCTCGGGGTTCTTGCGGAACCCAGCGTGGATGCCCGCAGCTTTAAAACCAGCCGCAGCCGTAACGCCACCCTCGACGGCGCAAATCTTGATATCAAACAGCTCGGTATTCATCGTCTTTATGACTCCTTATGTCAAACAAAAAACGGACATCGGTTGGTGCGCCATGCCAGTCGTGATCATGAGACCAGCTTAAGAGTGGCGCCCCACTCGATGCCCGACTACCAAATCGTTAACAATCGAATGTGCTACACCGGGCACGCCACTGTGGGCAAGCCTCGTCGCTCGTCAAAGCCAAAGACGATATTGGCGCACTGGACCGCTTGGCCCGCAGCGCCCTTGCACAGATTGTCGATGGCGCCCGTCGCCACCAGCACGCCCGCGCGTTTGTTGAACGCAAGGCCGATCTGGGCGGCGTTGGTGCCGACGACCGAAGCCGTCTTGGGCTGCTGGTCGGCATCGAGCACGCGCACGAAAGTGCGTCCAGCGTAGAACTGCTTGTAATAGTCGACGACATCCTCAAGAGCCAGGGAGTCGATGGCCTGCGGCGTGAGCGGCAGCGTCACCGTGGAGAGCAGGCCGCGCTTGAGCGGTGCCAGGTGCGGGGTAAAGACAACGCGATCGGTCAGGCCAAGGATTTGCTCAATCTCGGGCGTGTGGCGATGCTTGCCCACGCCGTAGGCCTCCAAATTCTCGTCGGCGCTGCAAAAATGCGTACGAGCGTTGCAGGACTTGCCGGCACCCGTCACACCGCTGATGGCATCGACAATCACGGGGCCACTCTGGGCAACCCAGCCGGCACGCACGGCAGGAGCGGCAGCAAGGCTCGTTGCGGTGGGATAGCAACCGGCGCAGGCGACCAGCACGGGTTTGCCGTCGGCATGGTCGGATTCGGCGGTCTCCAGGTCCTGGCAGAACAGCTCGGGCAGGCCAAAGGCACGGGTCTTGAGCAGCTCGGGGCTCGTATGCTCGGCGGCATACCACGTCTCAAAGACGGACGCGTCGTTCAGGCGGTAGTCGGCCGAAAGATCAAAGCAGGAGACGCCCGATGCAAGCAGCGCGGGCACCTGTGCCATGGCAGCCGTGTGCGGCACGGCAAGAAAAACCGCATCGCAGCTCTTGAGCTCGGGGGCGTCATGCGTGGTGAAAACCAGATCGCTCACGCCAGCAAAGCTCGGATACACCGCGGACAGCGGCTGGCCGGCATCGGCGTTGGACGTAATGGCAACAAGTTCAAACTCGGGATGGCCGAGCACGAGGCGAATGAGCTCGGCTCCGGCATATCCAGCCGCGCCGACGATTCCAACCTTCAATGACATATCAGACTCCTTGTCTGCGATTTATGCACCGATGCGCATTTCGCAGTGGTCGTTATGAAGTGGGTTGAAACTTTAGCACCAAAAGATGCATGAACACGTAAATGGCTTGCATATTCATGCATTGAAACAATCCCGACACATTCGCTTGAAGGAATTGACAAATGGAGCGGGCCCCGTATTGACCGGCGCTCCTAACGGCACCGGGCAATACGGGGCCCGCCCATGCGAAAACCAAGTTGTTAGGATGAGCCAGCTGGCTAGAGCTCAACCGGCACCCATTCGTCATGATTGCAGATAAATGCCTCAGGATCCTCGACGCTAAAGAAGACGAGCGCGGGGTCGTTAGGCCCCTCATAGTGCTCGCTCAAGCGCTCAAGATGCTTCCATCCGGCCTCGCGCATTTCGCTCGAAGCCCGGTCTTCCAGCCCCGCACGCCCGCGCAGGATCAACCAACCATGGCCCGGCCACCAACTCGTGGCCTCAAAGCGCTGGTTTTGCAGCAGCTCCTGCCACACATCTTTGGTGCGCGCTGTCACAAACCACAGCTTGCCGTCCTGAATCTGCGCAAACGAGAACGGACGCACATGCGGCTGCCCGCCCACGCTCGTCGCCAGATACCACGCCGGCACCGACGTCAGATACTCCAGCACCGTATTCAATCCGTCCACGTTTCCTCCTGTCGCCTGACCAGTCTTTTTGGAATGGGTAGTCAATTTGGGAAATTAGAGCTCGAGGCGCTCTTCGCTGCCGTCGATATCGCAGAACCGTGCGGCGATGTTGCGGACCGAGAAGAATGCAAGGCGGCCATCGTTGGCGCTATCGTGTTGCTCGCCAATGCCCACCATGTGCTTAAAGCCCGCTTGGCGCACCTTGTCGCTCACGAATGCATCGTCCTCGAGCGCGGCCTCACCGGTTAACACGATCCAGCACTCCCCCGGCTTCCAGCCCGATACCTCAAACTTGGGATTCGCGCTCAACTCCGCCCATACGTCCTTGTCGCGCGACGTGCAAAACCACAGCTTGCCGTCATCGACCATGGCAAACGAAAACGGCCTCACGCGGGGCTGATGCCCGTCGCTCGCATCGGTCGTGGCAAGATACCACGCCGGAATGCGCCTGAGATACGAGCAGGCGCGCTCGAGCTGAGCCGTGCGATCGATGTCGGTCATGGAGACCCCTTTCTTGCGCTCGAATCGAGCTTAGAAGAGTTGAAGATTGATAACGACAACGCATGTCACCAGCAGCGCCATCGCCAGCGCTGCCAGTACATCCCCCCGGCCAAACGCAAGCGCATGCAGACGCGTGCGTCCCTGCTCGCCGTGATAACAACGCGCATCCATGGCGGCCGAAAGCGTCTCGGCATGACGGAACACACCGGTGAACAGCGGAATCGCCACACTGCCGAGCATGCGCACACCGCCGAGCGGACCGCCCGTCACGCGCGCGCCGCGGCTTGCCTGTGCATCGGCCGTCTGTTTCATCTCGGTGGCAAATTGCGGCATAAACCGCAGCGCGATACCCATAATCATGCCGAGCTCGTGCGCCGGAAGCCCCACGCGCGCAAATGGTGCGAGTAGACGTTCAAAGCCCGCGGTGAGGTCGAGCGTCGGCGTGGTGAGTGTAATGGCGCTCATGCCGGCCATCATCAACGTCAGGCGGCACGCCACAAACGCCGCAGAACGCAGCGAGCCCTCGCTCACCTGCAAAAAGCCAAGCTGCCACAGGATGCGGCCACTCTGGTCGGAAAACAGGTTGAGCACCGCGACCACCACGACAATCGCCAGCAATGGTGCCATCGATGATAGGACCCGGCGCAACGGCACCCGGGCTGCGAGATAGACCAGCACGACAAACATTGCGACCGGAACCAGCCCGCCGAAGCTGCCAACGGTGAGCACGGTGATCAGAAATGCGAAACCTAGAAGCAACTTAGTGCGCGGATCCAGGCGATGCACCGCGCTATCCCCGGGATAGTAGCTGCCAAATGAGAACGCCTCCATCAGCAGCCCTCCTCTCGCGTGGGCGCCTTGGAACCAGCCTGACGCGGCACCCTCAAAAGCCCGTCCGCGCAGCCCAGCAGCAAGCCACCCAGCTCGTCGGCCAGCGCCTCAACCGTATAAAGCCTGTCGCGGCGGAGCGGCACACCGGCTTTCGCGAGCGCCAGCGCCATGCGCTGGGCGGCGGGAACGCCCAGGCCGATCGACTTGAGCTCGTCCGCGTGCGCAAAAACCTGCGCGGGTGTTCCCTCGGCAAACACGGCGCCCTCGTTCATCACAACGATGCGGTCACAACAATTTGCCAGGTCATCCATACTGTGCGAAACCATGACAACAGTCAGGCCCTCGCGATGGAGTCGATCGATGAGCCCCAGGAAATCCCCGCGCGCAGCCGGATCGAGCCCCGCCATGGGCTCGTCGAGCACCAGCACCTCGGGCTCCATGGCGAGCACGCCGGCAAACGCCACGCGGCGCTGCTGGCCGCCCGAAAGCTCAAAGGGGCTCTTGTCGCCTATCGCGGCAAGGTCGAGGCCCACGCGTGCAAGCGATGATGCGACACGGCGCGCAACCTCGTCTTGCGGCAGACCAAGGTTGCGCGGGCCAAACGCCACGTCCTGCGCCACGGTCTCAGCAAATAACTGGCGCTCGGGATACTGAAACACCACGCCGACCTTAGCCTTAACCGCGGCGGCGTCTTTCTTGTTTGACAGGTCGAGCCCCAGCGCGCAAACGCTTCCCTCCTGCGGACGAATCAACCCGTTGAGATGCTGAACCAGCGTTGATTTACCCGAGCCGGTATGACCCGCCAGGCCCAGAAACTCACCGCGACGCACCGTCAGCGAAACATCGCGCAGTGCCCAGGGGCTGTTTGGATCGTTGCCCCAAAGGGCCTGTTTGCTCGATGCGTCCGCAGTGGCCGAGCGCTTGCGCCAGCGACGGCGCTCGCGGGCGCTCAGCGAGTAACTATGCGAGAGGTGCGAAATCTCGATAACGGGCTCCGACGCAGCTATCCCGTCGGCTGCAGAGGATCCATTGTCAAGCACATGAGAATCGGATGCGGAAGGCTGCCCCGCGATGTCCGCCCCGCTCCGCTCGGCATAAACCTGCGCAATCTCGGCGACCATATCCACCTCACGCACCTGCGCGCAAACGGGCACGCCCTTCTCACGAAGTGTCCTACCCAGACAGCACGACGCCGGCATATCCAGGTTGAGCTGCGCAAGTTCGTCCGCCCGCGTCAAAATTTCCTCGGGCGTACCGAGCATGGCAACGCGGCCCGCTTGGAAGACAGCAACGCGATCGGCCTCGGCGGCCTCTTCCATAAAGTGCGTAATCATCACGATGGTCATGCCGCGAGCGTGCAATGCGCGGCAAGCCTTCATGAGGCCCTTGCGGCCGCGCGGGTCGAGCATCGAGGAAGCCTCGTCCAATATGAGCACGCGCGGTTCCATGGCAAGCACGCCGGCAAGCGCCACGCGTTGCTTTTGGCCACCCGAGAGCGCGTGGGTCTCGTGGCGCTCAAAGCCCACCAGGCCCACGGCCTTCAGCACATCCCGCACACGCTGCGCGATCTGGGCCGATGGCACGCCCAAGTTTTCGGGACCAAAGGCAACATCGTCCTCGACAAGCGTCGCCACCAGCTGATCATCCGGGTTCTGGAATACCATGCCCGCAGTCGAGCGAATGTCGTAGACCAGCTCGGGGTCGGACGCATCCATGCCAGCGATGCGCACCGTGCCGGCATCGGGCTGCAGCAGCGCATTCAGGTGCTTGGCAAACGTCGACTTGCCCGACCCATTACCACCGAGGATGCAGAAAAACTCCCCGTCCTCGATGTTCAGATCGATGCCGTCGAGCGCTTTCGCAGTGCCGTCGTAGCTAAATGAGATGCCCCGACACTCAATCATGCGCGGCCTTTGACCTGATCCTTTTTAGGCGTGATGAGGTTGGAGACTGCCTTATACACCGCCAGCGTCAACACCGAGTTAAGCACGGTCTTGATGAGGTTAAACGGCAAAACGGCGGGAAGCATGAGCGGCAGAATTGCATCGACCGAGCCATACCAGAACCAAACGCCAATGGTAAGGTTTGCGACCATAGACAGCGCTGTAGCGGCAATGACGCCGAGCACCAGGCCAATCACGGCACCCTTATAGGTGTGCATCTTCTGGTAGACGATAGCCGCGGGCAGGATGTAGCCCAGCGTGGCAACCAAGTTCATAAGCGCGCCGACCCAGTCGCCCGTGGTGAGCGCATGGATAACGATCGCCATGGCGGCAACAGCTGTGCCGGCACCGGGGCCATACGCAAACCCACACACCATCGCCGGCACCAGCGACGGGTCATAGGTCAAAAACGGCGCCGAAGGAAGGATGGGCAGCTGCACATACATAAACAGCGCTCCCAAGGCGCACATCAACGCCATGGTAACGAGCTGTTTGGTGCTCCACCTATTCGTGTTCTCAAAATGGATATGCTGCGACTGTTCAGACATAAGATCACCTGCCTCTTTCATCCGGACTTTAACCGTTGGTACTGGGATCTCACCAGTTCAGCCGGCATGCGAACCAACGCACACACGGGTCGCGGACTCATCGGCTCGGTCACAGACATCTCGCCTGCGCCACGGCGTCCCTTTGACACCGCCCGATTTACCGCCAGTGGGGAATTTCACCCCGCCCTGAAACAGCAATTGCAAGTGTAGCACGAGGGAAGAGAGGTGCAAGTACGCCAGGGGTAATTTCTGGCGAGGGCCAGTTGCCGCAACAACCACGTTCCCCACCCATCCCAAAGTAACGCGCCTTTCGCGGCAAAGCCGCGAAACAGCGACCGGGACACGTATCCCCATCAGCCACGATCTCCGCCCACGCCGACCTCAAGGCCGTAAACGCAGGGGATCCGGGGGCGTGACGGGGTTTCTCTCCGGAACATTCCGCAGGACGCAAAGAGG
>CABUSL010000111.1 GCA_902494295.1 uncultured Collinsella sp. | reverse complement strand
GTCTCGACCGACCAGTCGTATGCCTCGCGGCTGTTGAGCGGACTCACATAGGCATAGCCTACCGGACGCCCGTCCAGCTCCATTACCAGATACGGATAGCGCTTGAGCGTGCGCTCGATGCGCCCGGCGAACTCCTCAACGCTCGGCACCTCGTATTCGCAGGTAATCGCCGTCTGGCGCACATACGGCTCATAGATGGCAAGCAACGACGGTGCGTCTTCGGGCGTCGCCAGGCGGATCGTCGGCTCGGACATCTCGGTCATACAACCCCTCCCCCTCTAAAAGCAAAGACCGCCCCACACCAAATCCAAGCGCAAGGCGGCCCCTCGTCATCACATCAACCTACAGGACAGCCGCCAGCGCGTCGATGTCCTTCTGCGTCGTGGCCCAGCTGGTGCAAAAGCGCACCACCGTGTGGGTCTCGTCGTACTTTTCCCAGTACTCGATCGCCGCATGCTCGCGAATGCGGGCCATGTCCTCGTTGGGCAGAATCACAAACTGCTGGTTTGTGGGCGTCTCCAAAAAGAACTGATAGCCGCGCTCGTGCAGCACACGACGCAGCGCCTGAGCCGTCTCGATCGCCTGGCGACCAATCTCAAAATACAGGCCGTCGGTAAAGAGCGCCTCAAACTGCACGCCCGTCAGGCGACCCTTGGCCAACAGCGCGCCGTGCTGCTTAATGTGCGGAATGGGATGTGCCGGAGCGTGCATGCCGCAGAACACCACAGCCTCGCCGCAGAGCGCGCCGCACTTGGTGCCGCCGATGTAGAACACGTCGCACAGCTGCACCAGCTCGGGCAGGGTAATGTCGCACTCATCGGCCGCCAGCGCATAGGCCAGGCGAGCACCGTCCACAAACAGCGGAATCTCGCGCTTCTGGCATACCGCATGAATCGCCGCGAGCTCGGCCTTGGAGTACAGCGTGCCGTACTCGGTCGATAGACTCACGTACACGGCGCCCGGGAACACCGTGTGCTCGTAGCTCTCGTTTTCGTAGAACACCTGGATATAGTTCTCGAGGTCCTCGGCGTGCATCTTGCCCTCGTAGCCGGGGATGGTGAGCACCTTGTGGCCGCCAAACTCGATGGCGCCCGCCTCGTGGCAGGCGACGTGGCCGGTCTCGGCAGCAACGACGCCCTCGTAGGGCGCAAGCAGCATATCAATCACCGTCGCGTTGGCCTGCGTGCCGCCTACCAGAAAAAACACGTCGGCATCGGGGGTCTGACAGGCCTCGCGGATAAGCTGCTTGGCACGCTCGGTGTGTGCATCGGTACCATAACCGGGCTGCGGCTCCATATTGGTGTCGACGAGCGCCTGCAGCACTGCCGGGTGTGCGCCGTGGGAATAGTCGTTGTTAAACGCGAGCATGGCAATCCTCTCTTACCGGGTATCGGCCAGATAATTCAAACGGAGCTATTGTACGCCGTTGGGATAGGCAATGCGTGCGGCAAGGCACTCAAGTGCCAGTACCAGGGCAAAACCGCAGCTCACGTCACTCAAAAAGTGTGCGCCGATCACGATGCGCCCAAAGGCGACGAACGCTGCAACAACAACCGCCGCCCAAAAGATCACGCGGCGACGCGAAGGTTTTTCCTTAAAGGCTGCCGCGGGAAGCCCGGCGAGCATAAGGCCGATCGCCGCATGCGCCGTGTGTCCGCTCGCAAACGACTTGAACCCGTCCTTAATCACGCCGGCGGCGATATAGGCCCACTTGTCGGGGTTGCCGATCACCCACCACGGCTGAAAATTGAGCCCCGGCGTGACCTCGATCACGCGCATGCGCGGGCGCGACCATAACGGCTTAACAATGACGTTGAGGATGATGGCCTGAGCGACCCACACGGCCAGCACCATCAACGCCCAGCGCGTAAGCTCGTCGGGCTCGGTCGTGCGCGTGAGGCGGTAGGCGATGAAGTTGGCCGCGATGACCAACGCAAACGTCAGAACCAGCTGAAACGCAATAAGCTTGCCGCCGACGCGCAGCGATCCGATAATCTCGTAGCCGACCAGACCCACGTTGATCAAAACGCCCAGCGCAGCGAGCCACTTGCTCGCCTTGGAATCGGGGCGTGCCGAGCGCACGAGCATAACGCCCGCGATGCTCGCCGTCAGCTCGAACGGCAGCTCACCGGCCGCCTCGACAAAGCGACCGTACATGCTGCCGATGTTGAACAGCGCACTCGAGATTTGATAATCAAAGAAGCTGCCCACGCCCAAACAAAGGCACAGGACGGCCGCGATAATGGCGACATCTTTCTTATAGATGTATCCGAACATGCTTTCCTTTCGATGGAACCAGATTGCCCAAATGGGGCGTTTGCAGCGTCGACCCGTTAGTCGTCGTCGCTCGCACCCAATTGCTGCAGCAGCATGAGTGCCGCGGCCACCGGGCCGATGCCGTCGTTGGCGTCGAGACCGCGACCCAGACCGCTGCCCGCGCCGGCGCCCGCCTTGTAGGGCACCGACAGTTTGCGGCTCTTGGGAAAGTTCACCGCGCCATAGCGGGTCTTAAGCTCAAAGGCCACCTTCTTGGGCACGTCAACCCCCAGGAAGGTAATGCGTCCACCGCTGAGCGTGACGCTCTCGAGCCCCAGACGCTCGCCGCGAATGCGGATTCGTGCGCGATTGAACAGGTTGAGTCCCGCCAGCGGCAGCTCGCCATGCGCAGCCTCGGTCTCCTCCTGCACCTCATCGATGCTCTCCAGGTCCTCGGCCGCTGCGAGCTTACGGTACACGAGCACGCGCTGATCCACCGCCGGCAGGTACTCCTCGGACAAGAAGTAATCGGCCGGCAGGTTAATGCCTACACTCGCCGCCTCCACGTCGGCGTCGTCATCGCCGCGCGCCTCGGCTACCGCCTGGCCCAACATCTGCGTAAACAGGTCAAAGCCCACGCTCGACAGGTTGCCGTGCTGCTCGGCGCCCATAAGCGAGCCGGCACCACGGATCTCCAGGTCGCGCATGGCGATGCGCATGCCGCTGCCCAGGTCCTGGAACTCGGAAAGTGCGGTCAGGCGCGCCGTTGCCTCCTCGGTGAGCGGCAGCTCGCCCGGGAACATAAAGTACGCGTATGCCTGCGTGGCAGAGCGACCCACACGGCCCTTGAGCTGGTAGAGCTGTGCCAGACCCAGACGCTGCGAGTCCTCGATGATCAGCGTGTTGGCCGTTGCGTTGTCGATGCCGCTCTCCACGATGGTCGTGGCGATGAGCACGTCGATCTTTTTGGTCGCGAACTCGATCATCACGTCCTCGACCTCGCGCGGGCTCATCTTGCCGTGCGCCACGCCCACGCGCGCCTCGGGCGCGGCCTCGTGCACGCGCGCCACGGCGTCGTCGATGGTCTTGACGCGGTTGGACACGTAGTACACCTGACCGCCGCGGCCCACCTCCAGGCGAATCGCCGCACTCACCACGTCGGGGTCGTACTCTCCCACGTGCACGATCACGGGGCGGCGCCCGGTCGGCGGCGTGGTGATCAGGCTCATGTCGCGCACGCCGCTCGTGGCCATCTGCATGGTTCGCGGAATCGGCGTTGCCGAAAGCGTGAGCACGTCAATCTGCTCACGCAGGTTTTTGAGCTGCTCCTTGTGCTGCACACCAAAGCGCTGCTCTTCGTCGATGATCACCATGCCCAGGTTCTTGGGGTTCACATCGGCCGAAAGCAGGCGGTGGGTGCCGATAAGCACATCGATCGTGCCCTCGGCAAACGCCTTGAGCGCGCGCTTCTGCTGCGCCGGGGTGCGGAAGCGGCTGAGCACTTCGACCTCGAGGCCAAACGGGGCAAAACGCTCAAAGAATGTCTCGTAGTGCTGTTGGGCCAGAATGGTCGTGGGGCAGAGCACCATGACCTGGCGGCCGGAGTCCACGCACTTAAAGGCCGCGCGCAGGGCGACCTCGGTCTTGCCGAAACCCACGTCGCCGCACAGCAGGCGATCCATGGGCTTGGGCGCCTCCATGTCGGCCTTGATGTCGGCGATAGCCTCCAGCTGGTCGCGCGTCTCGTCATAGGGGAAGCTCTCCTCCATCTCGATCTGCTCGGGCGTATCGGGCGGACAGGCGATACCGGTAATCGACGAGCGACGCGTATACAGGTCGACCAGGTCAAACGCCAGCTTTTTGGCATTCTTGCGTGCCTTGTTGGTAGCCCGCGTCCAGTCGGCGGTGTTGAGCCTGGTCAAGCGCGGTTTATCGCCGTCGGGGCCAACATAGCGTGTGATGCGGTCGACCTGCTCGAGCGGCACGTAGAGCTTGTCGCCGTCGGCATATTCCAGCAAAAAGTAGTCGCGCTCCTTGCCGCCCACTTCCTGGCGCGCGATCTCGCTAAAGAGCGCGATGCCGTGGGTGGCGTGCACCACGTAATCGCCCGGCTTAAACGGGAACGTGATCTGCGTAATGTCCACCTTGCGGCGGCTGCGCGCGCGGTTGGCGTCCATGCGGGCGTTGAGGTCGGCGATCGAGAACACTGCCAAATTGGCGTCGGGAACCACCACGCCCTGCGGCAGGGCAGCATCGACAAAGGTCACGCGTCCGCGCGAGATGGTGGGCACGGCGGCACCGGCGGCAGCCTGGGCAGCACCCGCCTCGAGCGAGCGGGCGTTGAGCGCATCGGCCTTGCGCTCGCGAATTGCAGCATGAGCATCCTGGCGGACAGCACGGTCGGCGGAATCCGCCGCTGCCACGCGCACGCGGTCGCCGATAGCGCCGACATTTTCGGGCGCCGCGGTCAGCGACTCCTCAAAGGTAATGCCCTCGTCGCCAAAGGTGAGCTCCATCGACTCGCGCGCACCGCGATCGGGAATGGCAAACACGCAGGCGTAGCGCTTGCCCACGACCTCCTGGATGCGCGCCATAAAACGGTTATCCGAGCCCGCGATGGCCGGCTGCTCAATCTTGAGCTCGGCCGTCACCGCGCCGCCGGCACGGATCAGGCTCACGTAGTTCAAACGCTGCTGGGAACCAAAGTCGAGTTGCTGGGCACGCACATACAGGCCGTCCAGACGGTCAATCCCCGCCTCGCCGGCACGAGCCTCGATATCCTCGTAGGCGCGCAGGCAGTCGTCGAACAGCGAGCGCGGCTCGGACAGCACCACGAGTGCCTTGCCGCTCACATGCGACAGCGGGCTCACGGTCTGGCCGTACATCACCGGCAAAAAGCGATCGAGCTCGGGCGTGACGATGCGCGCATCCACCATCTCGAGCAGCGCTGCCAGCTTGCTGTCGTCCTGGCTGGCGCGGTAGAGCGCCACGTGCATGTTGTGGACGGCCTCGTCGGTGAGCGCCAGCTCGCGGCAGGGGAAGATCTCGATGCTGTCCTCGTTACCGATGGTCTGCCCCGTTGAGCTCACCATGCGGCGGATGCGGTCAATCTCGTCGCCAAAGAACTCAATGCGCACGGGCGCTTTCTCTTGTGCGGGGAACACCTCGACGGTGTCGCCGTGAACGCGGAACAGACCGGGCGCGTCGGCGGCGCCGGCATTGGTGTAGCCCATGCCTACCAGACGCTGCGGCACCTCGTCAAAGGGAATCTCCTCGCCCACCGAAAAAGTAGTGGACTCCCAGTAGCGGCTCTCGACCGGCGGCACGCAGCGCAGCAACGCGCGAGCCGAGGCAACCATGATGCAGTTGTCCCCGCGCACGATGCGTCCCAGGGCCTCGCAGCGCTGCGCTACCACGGCGTCGTCGGGCGCCTGCTCGCGCCACGGATAATCCTTGCGCTCGGGGAAACGGCACACATGCGCCAGGCCCACGTAGGCGGCAAGGCTACGAGCGGCGCGATCGGCCGCATCCTCGCCACTCACAATGTAGACCGTCGGGCGTGGGCGGCGCGCAAACTGGGCGGCCGCCATAAGCGTGCGACCCGACTGCGACACGGCCAGCGTCACGTCCTCGCCGGCATCGAGTCCGGCCTCGACGGTCTGCAACGCCTCGGCAGTGTAGAGCTGCGCGGCTATACGGTGAATGAGCATGCTGTTCCTCCGGCATCGCAACGCCAAAAGCCCGCCGGGACAAGCTCGGCGGGTCGTACGTCAAATACATTGTCTGTCATGGTAGCGCATGGGGAGAACTCCGGCTCAAGGGCAAACCCAGCCCCGCAAAAAACGCCAGACGAAGATGCGTTCCGCCCTACCCCGCTACGCGCACGCTGGGGCACAAATCCGCCAGCGGACACTCGTCACACTTGGGTTTGCGGGCATCGCAGATCTCGCGACCAAAGGTGATCCACTGATGGTTGACCGACTCCCAATACTCGTGCGGCAAAATCTTGAGCAGATCCTGCTCGGTCTTGAGCGGTTCCTTGGCATGCGTCTTGGGACTCAGCATCAGGCGGTGCGCAATGCGGTTGACGTGCGTGTCCACCGCAATGCCCTCCACGATGCCATACCCCACGTTGAGCACGATGTTCGCCGTCTTGCGTCCCACGCCCGGCAGCTTCACGAGTTCCTTCATGTCGGCCGGCACCTCGCCGCCATAGTCGGCGACGATCATCTGCGCGGCCTCGACGGCATGCTTGGCTTTGCTCTTGTAGAAGCCGAGTGACTTGATGGTGTCCGCCACGTCAGCCACGCTCGCCCCGGCCATGGCCTCGGGCGTAGGCCACTGGGCAAACAGCCGCGGCGTCACCTTGTTGACCTGCGCATCGGTCGTTTGTGCCGAGAGCAGCACCGCGATCAGCAGGCGGAAGGGATTCTCGTGGTCCAAAAAGCACTCGACCGGGCCATAGCGACGGTTGAGGCGCTCACACACCTCAACGGCGCGCTCGCGTTTGGCGGCATTGGTCTCGCGTGGCATAACGACTCCTCGGCTCAACGGCACAATAAACTTATGGGCACAATTGTCCCACGTCCGAGTCGCTTACGCCTCCAAGAATGCGCCGGTCTGACGGCTCCACAGGCTCGCCCATGGTGGGCGAGCGCGGCGTCAAGCTCTCGGGCGGCCAGCGTCAGCGCGTGACTATCGCCCGCGCCATCCTAACCGACGCGCCGATTCTGGTGCTCGACGAGGCGACCTCTGCCCTCGACAGCGAGTCCGAGGCGCTGGTGC
>CABUSL010000110.1 GCA_902494295.1 uncultured Collinsella sp. | reverse complement strand
CGAGTTGCGTTGCACCCAGTTCCAAAAGGCTGCCAAGTACCATGGCGCGAGCGTTGGGGCGTGATGCTCGTGACCCTCTCAAAGGGGGCCACCACGTGATCCGACTGTCCAGGGGTCCCACTCGGCATTGCGAAACGCCTCCCAAAACTGGGACATGAGAAATGGGGGGCAGTTCGCATCTATGCCGAGGACGAAGTCCTGGCGGGGATTCAGGATGCGCAGAGGAAGCTTACGGCAGAAAACCCCGACAGAGTCGTGACCGTCAGCGGCAACCGCATGGTGTCGCTTACCCTCTTCGATTACCCGCACGGGAAATACGAGAACGTTGGAATCGTCTGGATCTATGCGCATCCGGATGTATCCACGCTGAATGATGGCTACCCCAACGCTCGCGCCATGGTACTTGGCAGCCTTTTGGAACTGGGTGCAACGCAACTCGTTTCGCGGATGCGGCATCCGGTGTTTAAGCCGAACGACGTCCTGCATGTCGGGCTACAGCAGCTCCACGACTATCAGGAGGTTTGCTTAAACACGCATAGGTGTTGCGGTTTTAGCCGATGTCCTCATGGAGGAAAACGACATGCTGGGTCTGTCTGATTAAAGTCCAACAGTTTCCATGAGGCACCGAGCGCGGTAAAAGCTAAAGACCCGGGAGACCCCAAAACTGTCAACCATCTTTACGGGTTTAAGGGGAACGGGCAAGACGGCCCACTCTCGCTCCTATCCGAAACGGCGCTTGAACACGGCTGGATTGCAGCGAATGTCTCCGCCATGCCCGGCATGCTCGAAGATATCATCGAGCACACAAAGGAGGCCGCAGGCCGTTACCTCTCGCAGCCCCATACACGCGTGAGCGGAGTTCAAGTTGGGCAGCGGGGCGGTTTAGCGCGCCAATATAATCAAATCGTGCACTTCCATAGCCTCTCGTCTACGTGGTGTACCGTCGTCTCCCCTTTTATCAGAGTTGGGCGATTTTCAGGCACCCGAGCTGAACTCAAATTGAACTCAACGATGCCTTATCGGTCGAGGGCTTCCTAGCGAGAATATACAAAGGCGCACATTTCGCAGGGAACCTCCCATTCGTTATCATATCGGGATACTGTCAAGGCGGCGTCAATGCGTTCGACCTACACCTTCTCGCTTTTCGAGGCCTCGTCTGCAGGACCATCGGAATCGATACGGAATCGATCGGCATACCATTCATCCGAAGCAATCACCTTATGGAGCATCTGGAGATGCAGGTCGACATAGTGGCAGAACGCCTTGCCGCATTCCACGAGAGGCGCATTGTTTCTCTCGTTGGGCTCGGCTCCAAAATTAAACTCGACCTCATAGCCCTCCCCAGGCACACCCATGCTCGGCAGAATATCAGTGGAGAAGTGGACGAATCCAGACGTCACCTTGTATACATCTTTTACCTTTGGATCGAACTTCTCGAGTAAGTCTTGAAGTCTTCCATCGGACATCTTCTCACCCGAGAAATCTTTCAGCTTGTTCACAGGCACACCTTGAAACACCTGCTTGAGAAAGTCATCCTGGTCTTCGGCGGCGAATAATGCGAATGTCCGCAGGCAGACTCCAACCTGTGCGCGGAGAAGCTGGGCGACGCAAACAAGATTCCTCGACTCGAGCATGGAGATGAATCCGTCTATCAGTCTCATCGCATACTCAGAGGAGGATGCCAGATATAGATCCCATTGGGTAAAGTCGCCGTTCATGAAGGGAATCACTGCATTGCGCTCGGCGACTCTCAAGGCACTCAGGCTTTGTTCTATTTTCTCAGCTTCTTGTTTGAACTGTTCGCTATCCAAAATGCCCCCAAATGCCGGCTTCTCAACAAATCAAAAAAGCAAGAGAGACAGAGATTAGGTTCCTGCTCCACTGAACCCACGCTTCCAGTCGAGACACTCCTCCTCGAAGATCTCCCCAGAGTCCCGCCTCTCGCGCCCCTCACGGAACTGTCCATATCAGTGTAGCCAATCCAAGCACAGCCCCACCGCACGGCCCAGTCGCTTCCGGTCCTGCGTGGCCCCGTGAAGGCGGAAGGGCGTGGTTGTCGTCATCGCGTTCCTTTCTCCTCGTACCTTTTTGGGCATGCGTCACGGGCCCCCGCGCGGCGCTGAGAGCGAATCGGCGCAGGCTTGGGGCCAGTTGCGTAGAGGTTGAGGTTCGGGTTTCGCCGGCTTACGCAGCTTGGCGGGCAGAGCGCCCGGGCTCGCTGCGCCTAGGGCGCGGCGGGATCCGCGACGCCGGAGGTGTCGATCTCGCCCAGATTGGCGAGCTGCTCGATGAGGGGGAGGCCCATCGGGTCGTCCACCTCGACGCCGCCGAGCACGATGGTGCTGTAGCGCGTGTCGACTTGGGTTGTGAACACGGCCGGGTCGAAACCCGAAGCGATAAAGCCAATGCCCGCGAGGACAACACCCGCGGCAACGAGCCCGCCCGCCACGGCGAGGTAGATCTTCTTCGCACTGGTCATGGTACTCACTCCTTTCTACGCCGCGAGATGCGCGGCAGCGCCGCCCTTCTCGCCCTTACCCTTCCAGAAGGGCGAGGCAGCCTTCCTCGCCCAGAGCGCCGAGAGGCGCGCAATTTGTTTTGAGGCGGCCCAAGCGCCAGCACCAACGAAGAGCGCCACGCCGACGAGGCCGAGCCCCACGCCCGCCGAGGCGAGGGCGTACGGGAAGTGGCCGATGGTGACGCCGCTTACGGCAAGCAGGAGCTCAACTACGCCCACGCCCCCGAGTGCCGCCGCGACGATCCACACGCAGAGCGCCAGCACCCAGATGCAGATATAGACCGTGACGGCCACGGCGGCGAAGGCGGCGAGCAGCGGCACCCACACCGGGGAACCCACGATGGTCAGCACCCACAGCAGCGCGGTGCTGCGCCGGCGCGTCCTCGCGATCGCGCGCGGCACGGCGGGCAGGTCGTCGAGCGTGGCCTCGGCAACCTCGCCGGGGGCGCCCATGGCGGCCACGGCCTCCTCCTCGCTCATACCGTCCTCCATGCGGTCGGCGATGGCCTCCGCATAGAACGCCTTGGTCTCCTCCACCTGCTCGGCCGGCAGGCAGGCAAGCAGCTCGCCCAACCGGCCCAGAAACTCATCGCGCGTCATGGTGCGCCCCCTTAACGTATGCGTAAATCTCCCGTACGGACGGCCACTCGGCCAGGAACTCCTCGATGCGCGCACGCCCATCGTCCGTGATGCGGTAGTACCGGCGCAGCCGCCCGTTGTGCTCGGCAGAGCGCGCCGTGATGCACCCGGCCTTCTCCAGGCGCTTGAGCAGCGGGTAGAGCGTCGACTCCGTGAGCCCCATGCTCGCCGGCACGTCCTTCACGATCTGGTAGCCGTAGGACTCCTCGCCGGAGACGGCCGCGAGCACGCAGGCCTCCAGGAAGCCGCGCTTCATCTGGGCCTCCATCCGCACACCTCCTCTCGTCATATACTATGCTATACACACTATACGATGCAAGGTATTAGACGTCAACTCTCATCGCGAAGATTCTCCGGCCCCTGCGCGCTGCGAACGTGATGTCGCGGGGCGGTTGGCATTATGCATGAAACGTCAAGTAACGCTCTTTTGATCTACTTCCACTCGGCCCCATATGCCTTGTACAACGCCCCCTTCGACCTCGGGTTCAAGAGAGCCGCTAGTCTTCCTTTATACGTTCGGCATAATCGTCGGCGATACCCACAAATTCCAGTCCCGAGCAACAGGAGTACAATTGCTGCTATTGTTGCCAGCCGTTGGGAGATGGAAGATGGACTGCGATGGCTACCCATGCGTTCCCATGCCGTTGATGTGCACCGCCTTTGTGCCGGGACAGATTGACGCTGCGGTTGCAGGCATTTCCGACCCCGATTCACGCACCATCGCCACGGCAGAAGCGCTGTACTTTCGCGGACAGGCCACACCCGCCGCCGAGACAGCACGCCCCTATCTTGACGCCACCGACCCCGCACTGCGTTATTCCGCATGCCTTATCTGCGGATATGCCAGTCTGTCGCTCAACCGTATCGCCGATGCCCGCCGTTGCCTTGCGGGCATCCTCGATGCGCCAACTGACGAGGAATCGCCCGCCGTCCACGCCACGCATATCCTGTTCGCCTCCGCTGCGAGCGTCCTGCTGCACTTGCCTTCCCCGTATTCCGCCGAAGAGTTTTATCCGCTTGCGGCGCATCTGCCCGAAGGCCTGCGCCTGTTCGCCAGCTACGTGATGGCGCATGCCCTGTACCTGCGCGGCGAATATGGCCGTAGTCTGGGCATGGCGGAAAACGCCCTGATCATGAAACAGGGAAGCTATCCCATCTCGGAGCTGTTCCTGCACCTGTCGGCTTCCATGGCATGCATGAGCCTCAAGGATATCGACGCCGCAAAGGCACACTTCGGAACCGCTTGGAACATTGCGCGCCCTGACGGCCTTATCGAGCTCATCGGCGAGCACCACGGCCTTTTGCAGGGGCTTATCGAGGCGTGCTTAAAATCGCAATACCCCGACGATTTCGCTCGCATCATCGAGATCACGTACCGCTTCAGCTACGGCTGGCGGCGCATCCACAACCCCGATTCGGGCGAGGACGTGGCCGACGATTTAACGACCACGGAGTTCACCATGGCCATGCTCGCCTGCCGCGGATGGACCAACGCTGAAATCGCACGCCACATGGGAGTATCGCCGGGCACCGTTAAAAACCGCCTATCAGGAGTGTATGCCAAGCTTGGTATCGGAACTCGCGCCGAGCTGATTGCCCACATGTTGCGCTAGCGGCCAGACTGCCCGGCGTATCGAAAGCGCTCCGGGGGCCTGGCGATTTCGCGCACTCAAATTGGACATTTTGGCCATGGAACGGCACTACCGTGACAGGATGCCTTCTCGCAAAATTGGATTATTTCCACCGATACCTGCGGGATGGGAGCCAAAGATGCTTGATCGCCGTTCGTTACTTGTTGCCGGAGCGTCCTCGCTGGCGAGCATTATGTTGCCGCGCGTGCCGGGAAGCGCAAACGCCTTCATACTGCCGTTCGCCCCCACCGAGGCATACGCCGATGAAGATGATCCCTTCAGGGTGCTCGTTCTCTCGCGCACCATGTTTGGTGTGGTCGTGGTCGACGTCGCCAACAAGAATACGCCCATCACGGGTGCCCAGGTCACGCTCGTGTCGCGTTATGCCGCGGGCAAGCAGCTCTCCGCCACTACCGACGACGAGGGCACGGCCATCTTTGAGGTCGCCCCTCTTGCGGAAGGCTACGTGGACGAGACGACGCTTCTCGACGCGTACGACTTTAACGGCGGCATCTCCATTAGCATGGCGGGCTACCGTGATGTCGAGATTCCCCTTGCGCGTATCCAGGGCGGCACCGCCATAACCGCGCCCACGCGTCCGCTCTCCGATGGCGAGCCGTACTTTCGACAGCTCACGTTCGACGAGTGGGACATCCAGTACGCTGAGGCTACGTTCATGGCATTGCCGAAGAACGACACGGCAAACGAGCAGCCTGATACGCACGCCTTTACCGTGCAGGCGCATCTGCCACAGGGTGGACAGGCAACGCTGCGCATCAACAAAGTGACACCCGCCGCGGGCAGCTCATCCGAAACCGTCACGCAGATCGGCCAAGTCAAGGCCAGCGCATCGGGCGCGGATAATCTGGCCACGTTCACACTCGAAGACAAGTTCCTCGATGCAGCGTCGAGCCTTCTGGAAGAAGGATGCAAGCTGCGCTTTGTCCTCGACTACCAGGGCAAAACCTACACGCTCTCCTCCCCCATGGCCGTTGTCACCGCGCCGGCCGCAAAGGCAGAATCGGGCTCGACCACTATCGTCCCCACTACCATGGACCAAGAGATTACTCCCTTTGATTTCCCGGCGGCGTTTCCCGGCATCGGCGGCAACAAGTTCACCTGTTGGATGCCCACATTTCCGATCCTCTTCGATTTCTCGTTTGCCGGGTACGTGCTGTTTGGCGGAGGATACAAACCAGCCAGCTACATGAACGATTCGGGCAACCCTGATCCGGAATACTGGAAGAAGTCACCGCGCGAGTCGGGCGCCAAGCAAGCAAACCGCTACCTCGACGAGATGGAGGGGAAGTGGAATCAGTACAAAAGCATGAGTGCCGGTTCGGGCACCGATCCAAGGAACACCAAGCTCCTTCGCCACCACTGTACGCCGCTGTTCACGATGGATATCGCCACGCAGCTGTACGGCTCGCTCGCCTACGATTGGGTGGGCAAAACCTGGGGTAGCAACAACGACCCCGCATACGGCAATATTAAAGCCCTCTTCCAGGTAAGAACCGACCTCAATTGGACCGAGCAGTTTACCCTAGGACCGGTGCCGTTTTTCCTAAACGTCAACCCCTGGGTGCTGGCGAAGCTGGCGCTCGCCGTGGGTGCCCACACGCACGGCAGCGGCGCGGCGTTTTTCAAGAACATTTCGCTCGACTATTCCAACACGTCGGGCTCATTCACTATCCAGATCGGGCTCGCCGTCACCTTTGGCGCCGGCGTTGCAGGCGTCGCTTCGTCTGCCGTGCGTGGCGCCGCGTCCCTCACACTGTTCATTGGATACGAGAAGGCGGACGGCCGCCAGCTTCCGCGGCTGCGCGTGGGTGCAGACGTCGATGTCGATGTGATACTCCAGTTCGTAATGTTCAAGTGGACCACCAAGGCTTGGTCGGGGTCGTGGCCCACACTCCTCGATTCGTGGAATATGTCGGTGAGCAACGGCGACCAGTATGTACTCCAGCGCTCTGAACTCGCATTGGGCGGAGATACGCCTTACACGCTGGATGCCTGCTTCGGCTCGGCCGGCAACGCCGAGGCGGGCGGCGTGCCGCAATTTATCGCATCGGCCACCATCGTCACCAACGCCGAGCTGCTCGCACGCGCCGAGGTTAATGCCACTGCCGCAAACGTTGCGCCTGTCGTGCGCGATTGGGATCAAGCGGTCACGCGCATTGAGCTCGAGGCGGATGCAGAAAGCGACGACACGGGACAGGTTGAGCATTTCGTCCACGCACTGATGGGAAACGACGAAAACGCCGCACCGATGTATAAGTACACCCATATCGGGCAGGCGAGGGACGCCGTTGCGGACCCCAACGCCAATTCTGCCGGCGTGTCGGAGGACGAGCGTGGCGGCATAAAACCCTCGAGCGACAACGTGCTGTTTTCCGGCGTGCTCAGCGAAGCCCACATGAAGCTAACGATGATTGCCGG
>CABUSL010000109.1 GCA_902494295.1 uncultured Collinsella sp. | reverse complement strand
AGGGCCTGGTCTGCGATCCTGTAGGCGGCCTCGTGGAGGTGCCCTGCCAAAACCGCAACGCCATTGGCGTGGCAGCGGCCTTTAGCTCGGCACAACTCGCCCTCGCAGGCATTAAGAGCCTGGTGCCGTTTGACCAGATGGCACATGTCATGCTCTCGGTGGGTCACGCGTTGCCGGCCACGCTGCGCGAGACGGCGAAGGGCGGCATCGCGCAGGCTCCGGCCGCACTTTCGGCCTGTGCAAAATGCGGTGTGTGCGGATAGCGGCAAAGAGCGACTCAAAGGTGGGACAAATGTCCCACCTCTTTTGAATGCCACCGTTTCCGTACCACAAACAGCAGGGCAATCGCTATAATGCAAGCCCAGTAAAAACACGATGAACCGCAAGGCGAAAATCGAAGGATATGCATACGATGTCGCAAAACGATCGAACTCAACTGATTCCCGATCCGCAGCAGCCGAGCAGGCACACCGGCGGCGTTCAGTCGCCGCGTCCTATCGCGCCGAGCCACGGTCAGCAGCGTGGTGCGGCAAACGCTTCTCAACGTCCGAACCAACAGCGACAGCAGCGTCAACAACGTCAGCAGCGCCAGGCAAACGGCAATGCGCCCAAGCAGCCCCCCACGCACGCTCGAGGCGATCGTGGCCCCGCGCGCAAACCCGCCGAGAACAATAAGTCGGGCAAAAAGACGACGCTCTTTGTCGTCCTGGGTCTTATCGTCATTGTCTATATCGTAGGCGTCGTAGCATTTTCGCAGGTAGCCTACCCCAACACCACCATCGCCGGCGTCGACGTCTCGTTCTCCAACGCTTCGTCTGCCGCCACCAAGGTCAACTCGGCATGGAAGCACTATAAGCTCACCGTGACAGGCGATGACTTTAGCTGGACCTATCAGCCCGAGTCCGATGAACCCATCGTCAACGGAGAGGCTGCCGCAAAAGAGATCATCAGCCACAACGAAGCCTTTGTATGGCCGGTCCACCTTGTGGAATCCTTAAGCGGCAAAACCAAAACAACCGCCACCTCCAACGAAGTCGATCTTGATCAAGACGTCGACCTGTCCATGCTCTCCGACACCTTTGACCAAAAGAAGTTTGAGAAGGATCTAGGCGCCGCCATCGACGAGTTTAACGAAGGCCGTTCGGGCACGTTCGAGGCCAATAGCTCCTATGACGAGCAGGCCGGCAAGTTTACCGTCGAGAAGGCGCGCTCCAACGAAAAACTCAACCGCGAGCATGTCATTAAGTATGCCGAGCTCGAGCTTGCCTCGCTGGAAGAGACCGTAGATCTTTCCAAGCTCGGCAACGATGCCTATGAACCGCTCAATGGAACGCTGACCGATGATCAGATTCAGGCCGCATGCGATGCCGCCAACAACTTCCTGGGCGTCAACGTGACCCTTAAGCTCAACGGCGAGGATGCCGGAAAGGTCGACGGCAGCTCCGTGCTTCAGTGGATCAGCTTTGCTGATCCGGCCAACCCCACGCTCGATACGTCGCAGATCAGTAGCTGGGCAGCCGAGCTCGCCAACGGCTTTAATACCGTGGGTTCCACTCGCTGGTGGACGCGCGCCGATGGCAAGCAATGTGCCGTCGAAGGCGGCGACTTTGGTTGGTCCATCGACAGCAGCTCGCTCGCCAAGCAGGTCGAGGACGCCATTAACAACAAGCAGACCGGCGAGATCGAGATCAAGTACTCCCAGAAGGCCGACACCTTTACCGCAAAGGGAGAGCCCGACTGGAAGGCGTATATCGACGTCGACCTGTCCGAGCAGCACGCGCGCTACTATGACGAGAACGGTAATATCGTTTGGGAGGCCAACTTCATTTCCGGCAAACCGGGCGAAGACGCCACCCCCGAGGGCGTGTGGCAGATCAACAGCAACGACGGCGGCAGCACCCTAATCGGAGCCAAGGACCCCGAGACCGGTAAGCCCAAATACGAGAGCCCGGTGAGCTACTGGATGCCGTTCGAGGGCAATATGATCGGCTTCCACGACGCCACATGGCAAAACGACAAGAGCTTCGATAACGCCGAGTCGTACAAATGGTGCGGCAGCCACGGCTGCATCAATCTGCGCCTGGCCGATGCAAAGGCACTGCACGACTGCATCAAAGTCGGCCTGTGCGTGGTTGTCCACTCATAGTGCAACGCGCGCATTCCTACAACGTGAAACCGCTGCGACCAATCTAACAGTTCCGAAAGAAACCGTCCTATGCGCCCGCCCCAACCGGTGGGCGCTTATACTTATCAAGGTTCTTTCTATAAAGGAGACGCTATGCCGAATGTCCCCACCATCGCCCCGGGCCCAGATGATACCGAGCGCACGCCCGAAGGTGCCACCGAAACGATTCCTCTGATTACAAACGTACATGCCGACAAGCAAAGCGGACGCACGAACGATATGACCGAGATTTCCGATGAAGAGGCATATGCCAAGCTCAAGGCAAAGCGTGCCGAACGTCGACGCAAAAAGCTGATTCGACGCGGTATTGCCGCCAGCGTCGTGGGTGCCATCGCGCTCATTGCCATTGTCGCAACCCTGGTTATCAATGCGCAGCCACAGGGCGCTAGCGGGCCTGTGACCGACATGGTGACCGAGGGCACGTTTACCACAACGGTCGAGGCGAAAGGCCAGCTCAAACCCATTTCGTCCTCAGTGGTCTCCCCTTCTGTCGACGGTACGGTCGATTCGATCAACGTGCAGGCAGGCCAATCCGTCAACGAGGGCGACGTGCTTATGACTATTAAAAACGACGAGCTCGATCGCAACGTTGCCGAGGCACAGCGTGCAGTTGCAGCCGCTCAGGAAGACCTCTCCAACGCGCAGAAAGCCGCAGCTGCCGCGCAGACCACCCCAACGACGGACGTCGATGGAGTTTCCGCAGCGGCTGGCGTCTCCGACACATCAGCGGACACGAACGCCGTATCGGCCGCGCAGCGCAGCCTCGCATCGGCCCAGGCAAACCTCGACCAGGCGAACGCCAAGGCAGCCAGTCGCACGGTCACGGCCCCGAGCTCGGGTAGCATCGTGGAGCTCAACGCCAAGGTGGGCGCCACGGTTACAGGCGGCATGATCATGGGCGAAAGCGATACGAGCGGCGGCAGGCAGTGCATGCAGATCGCCGACCTGTCCAAGATGAAGTTGACCGTGCAGGTGGGCGAAAAGGACATCGCCAAGATCGCCGTTGGGCAGAGCGCCAACGTCACGTATCCCGCGTTTCCCGATATCGTGAGCCAGGGCACCGTCACGGCTATCGCGTCGGTGGCAAACTCCGACGCCGCCAACGGTGGTGGCGGCAGCGTGACCTTTAACGTCGACATCCTCATCGAGGCGCCCGACGCGCGCCTGAAGCCGGGCATGACGGCCGAGGTCTCGGTGGTGACCGAGCAGCTCGACGACGTGGTGATGGTGCCGACGATGGCGCTCATGACCGAAGACGGCGAACACTATTACGTCAACGTGGCAACCGATGACGGGGGCAAGCAAACCCGCCGCGTCAAGGTGACCGTCGTGACGCAAAACGACAACGAAGCCGTAGTCGGCAAGACACAGGTCAAGCGCGACGACCAGGGCAACGAGATCAACCCCAACGTGCCGGTTACCAAGCTGCGCGATGGCGACACGCTCGTCATGGACACCGGAGCGGACGCAACGGTTAACGGCGGCTACAGCGCGGATTCGAGCAGCATGTCTGCCGATGAGGGTATGTAATGCGTCCCGTTATCGACATCCGCAACGTGCACCGCATTTTTGAGAGCGAGGCAGGTTGCGCCCACATCCTGCACAACGTGAGCCTGGCGGTAAATCCCGGTGAGTTCGTGGCCATTACCGGCCCCTCGGGCTCGGGCAAGTCGACGCTCATGAACATCCTCGGCTGCTTGGATAAGCCGACGGTGGGCGACTACTACCTGCAAGGGCTCAACGTGGCCGAGCTCGATGATGACGAGCTGACCGAAGTCCGCGCCCTGAGCATTGGCTTTGTCTTTCAGAGCTTCAACCTGCTGCCGCGCCTGTCGGTTATCGAAAACGTCATGCTGCCGCTGGCCTACACCAATGTGCCCCGTAGCCAGCGCGAAATGCGCGCCGTGCACGCGCTGCAGGCCGTCACGCTACCGGTCGACCACTGGGACCACCGCATATCCGAGCTCTCGGGCGGCCAGATGCAGCGCGTCGCAATCGCGCGCGCCCTCGTCAATGACCCGCCCATCATTCTGGCCGACGAGCCGACGGGAAATCTGGACTCCGCTACCGGAGCGCTTGTGATGGAGACCTTCCATAAGCTCCAGAAGCGCGGCAAGACCATCGTGCTTATCACACACGACCCCGGCATCGCCGCCGAGGCCGACCGTGCCGTGACCATCCGCGACGGTCGCATTCACGACGGCGCGTATATTCCACATGCACCGCGGACCCTGCGCAGCGCCGTAGATAGCCTGCCCATGATTTCCGCCTCCGCCAACCCGCCGAAAGGAGAGATGGCATGAGCGCCCGCGATCTCATCCAGGAAGCACTTCACTCGCTCGAGGCCAACAAGGGGCGCAGCCTGCTCACCATCCTGGGCACTGTCATCGGCATCGCCTCGGTTATCGCCATGACTTCGCTCATCGGCGGCATCCAAAACAGCTTGGTCAACAGCCTGGGCCTCAATGCGGCACGCATGGTGCAAATCTATTCGTCGCAAGAACTCACCGAGTCGGACATCGAGAAGCTTCAAAAACTGGTGCCGCAGATTGAGCAGATCGGCATTGTCGACAGCGCGTATACCGAGTACAAGACCGGCGATAAAAGCTATACCGTCATGGCACAGGGTGTCGATAGCAACATGCTCGACGCCGTGGGGGCCAGCAAGCTCGTTGCGGGGCGCACCTATTCCCAGGCCGAGTCCCAATCGGGCTCGCGCGTGGCGCTCATCAGCCGCGGCGGCGCTGATCAGCTTTACGGCAACGAACAGGATGCGCTGGGGAAAACCATCAAGGTGTCCAACGGCGAGGTGCAGATTGTCGGCGTGATTGATGGCGGCAGCGACTCCATGGGCTCGCTCACGCTGTATATGCCACGCGAAACCATCTCCGGGCTGTTCGGCGACGAGAATCCTTCATTCCCCAGCGTGACGGCACTTGCCGCCGAGGACACGGACATGGATGAGCTTTGTAAGACCATCGAGTCCAAGGTGCGCGCGATGAAGGGCATCGAGGAGGATGATGAGTACGACAGTGTATCGGCGACATCCATGAAAAGCGCCATCGATGCACTCAACTCCTTTATGGGCGCGTTCTCGCTCATCATGGGTGCCGTCGCCAGCATCTCGCTGCTTGTCGGCGGTATCGGCATTATGAATATGATGCTTACCAACGTAACGGAGCGCATTCGCGAGATCGGCATCCGCCGCGCTCTGGGCGCCAGTCGTCGCGATATCACCGCGCAGTTTTTGGCCGAGTCTTCGGCGCTGTGCGTCACCGGCGGACTGTTGGGTGTCCTGATTGGCTATCTGCTGGCATGGGGACTCACGTTCTTTGCCGCAAGCTCGGGCATCATGAGCGAGTTTGGAGCTACCGGGACGATCACGCCAAGCTTCTCCATTACAACAGTGTTGATCGCATTTGCCGTATCGGTCGGCATCGGCGTAATCTTTGGCTTCTACCCCGCTCGCCGTGCAGCAAAGCTCGACCCGGTGGAATGCCTACGCTACCAGTAAGCCACCACCAACAAGTTGCGGTGAATTAGGGACTGAATATGCTATTAAGCAGCAAAAACAGACGCTATTTCACCGCAACTTATTGAAGGGCTGCTTGCGCCAGTTCCGTGCGTCGTCCTCGAGCGATTGGCGGATGACAGGCTTGTACGGGTCGAGCTTGCTCGGGGCGCTCCTCCTCGCAGGCGGGAGGGCACGCATGCGCGGCGAGCGCCTAGCGCGCGAACTCCCGTAAGAGCGCGTCTTCCACTTCCCTAAGCGAAAGGGCCCCGCCTCCCTCGGCGGGACGGGCGACCACGATACAGCGCGCTCCCACGTCGCGCGCGGAGGCGATCTTCTCGGCCGTGCCGCCTACGGTTCCCGAGTCCTTGGTCACAAGCCACTGGGCGCCCACCTGCCGAAGCATCGCCTCGTTGAGCTCGCGGGTGAAGGGCCCCTGCATGCCGATGACGTGCGACGGCGAAAACCCCGCGTCGATGCACTTCGTTATAGCACCGGGCAGAGGGAGCACACGCACGAAGAAGCGCTCCGCGAAATCGGCGACGCGCGTGTAGGGAGCAAGCTCCTTGCTCCCCGTCGTGAGAAGCGCGCGACCCGGGTTCTCGGAGAGAAAGCGCGCCGCGCAGGCGATCGACGCGACCGACACGACGCCTTTGGGCAGCGCCTCGACCGGGCGCGCAAGGCGCAGGCATCGTGCACCCACGGCGAGCGAAGCGGCCCGGATGTTGCCGCTTGCGAGCGTAGCGAAGGGGTGCGTGGCGTCGACGACGATGCGCGCGCCGGAAAGCTCACGCTCCATGTCGGCCTCGTCGAGCCTGCCCGCATGCACCTCGATGCCCGGAAGCTCGCCCAAAAGCTCGCCTCCGTACTCGGTTGCCGCGTAGGCACGAGCGGGGATTCCCGCCCCGCTCGCCCATTCGCACAGGAGGCGGCCCTCGGTGGTGCCGGCGAAGATGCGCAGCGCCGGCGCGGATGCGGGGGCCGTCACTTCGGGCCGCCTGGGCGCGTGATCTGGTAGAGCAGCGCGTTCATAATGGCGGCCGCCACGGTCGAGCCGCCCTTGCGACCCCTCGCGACGATGGCCGGCACGCGTCGCGCGAGTAGCTCCTCTTTCGCCTCGACCACGTTCACAAACCCAACCGGCACCCCAACGACGAGCGCGGGCGCGATCTTCCCCGCGTCCATGAGCTCGGCGAGGCGCAGAAGTGCTGTGGGAGCGTTGCCGACGGCCACGATGAGCGGACCCTCGATGCCGCAAGCTTTGTCCATGCTCGCAACGGCGCGAGTCGTGCCCGCGGCGCGCGCCGTTGCGGCGACATCCGGGTCGGCCATGTAGCACACGGCCTGGCAGCCGATCTTCGCGAGCGCGGGCTTGCTTATGCCTGCGAGCGCCATGTTCGTGTCGGTGAGCACCGTGGCCTCTGCGCGCAGTGCGTCGAGCGCACAGTGCGCGGCGTCATGGGTGAACACGAGGGAATCGGCGTACGAGAAGTCGGCAGTGGTGTGGATGACGCGCTTCACGACGGGCTCTTCGAGCGGCGGGAACGT
>CABUSL010000108.1 GCA_902494295.1 uncultured Collinsella sp. | reverse complement strand
TGCTCAATCGCGTGGATGTGCTCCTCGAGCGTGTCGACATCCCAGCCCTCCTCAACAGCCAGCGCACGCTGGGCGATGATGGGACCGTTGTCGTAGATCTCGTTGGCAAAATGCACGGTCACGCCAGTTACCTTGACGCCGCGCGCAAAGGCATCGTCAATCGCATGCGCACCGGTAAAGCTCGGCAGCAGCGCCGGATGCAAGTTGACCACGCGGTTGGGAAACGCCGCCAGCAGCGGCGTGTGCACCATGCGCATGTAGCCGGCCATGACCACATACTCGCAGCCGCGTTCGAGCAGCTCATGCGCGATGATCTCGTCGGCGGCGATGGGGTCGGCATAGACATCCTTGGACAGCGTGAGCGTCTGGATGCCCGCGCGCTCGGCACGCTGCAGGCCCTTGGCCGAAGGACGGCTCGACACCACGAGCTCAATCGAGGCGTTGAGCTTGCCGGCGGTAATCAGGTCAATCAGCGCCTGCAGGTTGGTACCCGAACCGCTGATAAGCACGCCGATCTTGAGCGGCTCGGCCGTATCGGTGCCGGTCGGACGGGTGTAGGGCACAAAGCCCAGGCCCTCGGCGGCAGCCATCTGCTCGTTAGCGCTCATCGGAGTACACGACCTTACCGGAACCCTCGACGCACTCGCCCACGCGGAACGGCTTCTCGCCCAGCGCGACCAGGGCCTCGGTCACGGCAGCCTCGTCCTCGGGGGCGACGATCAGGCACAGGCCAACGCCCATGTTGAAGGTCTTGCATGCCTCGTTGGGCGCGAGCTCGGCCTGGCGCGACACGTAGGTGATGACGGGCGGAACGTCCCAACCCATCTCGGCGCCGTTGCGGGTGACCACGGCGTCGACGTCGTCGGCAAGCGCGCGGTTGAGGTTCTCGGTAATACCGCCGCCAGTGATGTGGGCGATAGCGTGCACGTTGGCGCCGCCGCGCAGCAGCTCCAGAATCGGCTTGACGTAGATGCGCGTGGGAGCCAGCAGGGCGTCTGCCAGCGATGCGCCGCCGAGTTCCTCGAGCGGACGGCTCAGCTCCTCGGCCTTAGCGGCGACCTCGGGCGTGCCCGGCTTAATGCCGTCGACACCAATGACCTTGCGCACGAGCGAGTAGCCGTTGGAGTGCACGCCAGTGGAAGGCAGGCCCAGGATCACGTCGCCGGGGCGGACGTTCGCGGGGTCGAGCATCTTGGGACGGTCGACGACGCCCACGGTAAATCCGGCAAGGTCGTAGTCGGCAGGAGCCATGACGCCGGGGTGCTCGGCCATCTCACCGCCCACGAGCGCGCAGCCCGCGAGCTTGCAGCCGTCGGCCACACCCTTGATGATCTTTGCCATGTGCTCGGCCTCGATGTGGCCGATGGCAACGTAGTCCAGGAAGAACAACGGCTCGGCGCCCGAAGCCAGAATGTCGTTGACGCACATAGCAACCAGGTCCTGGCCCACCGTCTCGTGACGGTCCATGATCTGGGCGAGCACGAGCTTGGTGCCCACGCCGTCGGTACCGCTAATCAGAATCGGGTCTTCCATATCCTTAAGCGCGGTGGCCGAGAACAGGCCACCGAAGCCACCGATACCGCCGATGACCTCGGGACGGTTAGTGTCCTTAACCATCTGCTTAATAGCGTCAACGGCGCGGCCGCCCTCGGCGGTATCGACGCCGGCATCCTCATACGTCACATGCTTGCTGTCGCTCATCTGAGCCTTCCTCTCCCACTACCGTCCGCCGCCCGGGCGCCAAACGGTGCTCATAGTTGCGTTCATTTCGGCGCGCGCCATAACAACGCGCGCCGTCATATCAACAAAACAGCAGGTAAAACCTACCAAAATAAACCTGTCCCCACATGGCAGGTTTTAGGCCTCGCCGTGTTCCTCTTCCCAGCTGCGGTCGTCGTATTTCTCGACCACGGCGTCGTCGTCAAAGTGCAGCGGCTTATCCAGGTTGCGGGGCTTAAAGCCCTCCATGAACTTGTCGCGGCCAAAACTCTCGGGAATCGCCACGGGGTAGCGGCCGGTAAAGCACGCATCGCAGTAACCGCCCTTGGGCATGACCTTCAGCAGGCCCTCGACCGAAAGGAAGGCCAGCGAATCGGCGCCGATATACTCGCAAATCTCGTCGACCGTCTTGTTGGCGCTGATAAGCTGCGACTGCACGTCTGTATCGATACCGTAGAAGCACGGCCAGATGACCTCGGGCGAGTTGATGCGGATATGAATCTCCTTGGCGCCAGCGTTGCGCAGCATCTTGACGAGCTGCACCATGGTGGTGCCGCGCACGATGGAGTCGTCGATGACGACCAGGCGCTTGCCCTCGATGTTGTCACGCAGCGGGTTAAGCTTCATACGCACGCCCATGGCGCGCAGCTCCTGCGTAGGCTCGATAAACGTACGGCCCACGTAGCGGTTCTTGATAAGGCCCTCGCCAAAGGGAATACCGCTCTCGTGCGAATACCCCTCCGCGGGCGGCAGGCCGGAGTCGGGCACGCCGATGACCAGGTCGGCCTCGACGGGCTCCTCGTGTGCCAGCTGACGACCCATGTCGTAACGGCAGGCATAGACGCTCTTGCCGTTCATGATGGAGTCGGGGCGGGCAAAGTAGACCTGCTCAAAGATGCAGTTGGCGGGCTCTTCGGCTGCAGGCACGCCCTGCTCGGATACCAGACCCTCGGCGCTGATGCGCAAAATCTCGCCGGGACGGACGTCACGGACGTACTCGGCACCCACGATGTCGAGCGCGCACGTCTCGGAGGCAACGACCCAGCCGCCGGCGCGCGTGACATGGACGGCGGAGTCGACCGTCGAGGCACCGTCTTGCGAGGGCAGCTGCGAAACAGAAGCGGCATCGGCCTGGTCCAGGCCCTCGTCCACCAGCTTGCCCAGCACCAGCGGACGAATGCCGTGCGGATCGCGGAATGCGTAGAGCGCCTGCTCGTTGATGAGCGTCATGGCGTAGCCGCCGCGCACGAGCTCCATGGTCTTACGAATGCCCTCGCGCAGATGACCCGTACGCTGGGTAAAGTAGCCGATAAGCTTGGTCGCGACCTCGGAATCCGAATTGGAGAGGAACGGCACGCCCAGCTCGATCAGCTGGCGGCGCAGCTCGTCGGTGTTGACGAGGGTACCGTTGTGCGCAAGCGCGATAATGACGCTATTGATGGTAGAGAGGTGCGGCTGCGAGGCCTCCCAGCTCTTGGCGCCGGCGGTGCCATAGCGCACGTGGCCCACGGCCAGCTGGCCGGAGAGCGTCGACAGGTCGGCGTTGGAGAACACGCGATCGAGCAGCCCCAGGTCTTTGCGAACCATAACCGTGCCGCCATCACCCACAGCGATTCCCGCCGATTCCTGGCCGCGATGCTGTAGCGCGCGCAGACCAAAGTACGTCAGTCGAGCCACATCGCGATCGGGTGCCCACACACCAAAAATGCCGCATTCCTCATGCAGCTGGTCGGAGTCCGGATCATACGTCGACATGGTCTTCACCTGTCCCGCGGCACGCTCGGCCGCGCGGATGGTTTCTTGAGACATGGCATCCCCTCAGAGCCTCGTTATTTGGCGTTACCTGCCCTATTATACGCACGGCAAGACAAGCACTCCCGCGCATGAACAGCGCTTTTTAAAAGCCCACCGAGCTTATAATCCGTTTTGCAGCCAAACATTTTATTGGGCAACCGCCTCGGGGCCGACGATCCCGCATGCTTCCGTCGCGACGCGTCTCGTCCACCGCTAGGGCTTACATTGCTGCAATTGGGTCGTTTGTCCTGTCTTTTAGCAGGTCGGCGGCGTATCCTTGTACCTACAGCAAAACGAGAAAGGTTATGTATGGATCGAAACGAACTCGACCCCAGCGTCCCCAGCGCCACGGAGGTCAAGAAGATCCCCCTCATCATTAAGGTGTACGCCGTCCTATGCATCCTGTCCGGCGTGGGCACGCTCCCGTCGGTCGGCGCCTTTATGTGGCAGGTCATCACCGCACTCATCAACGGCAACGCCGCCGCCAAGCTCGGCGACAACACGCTCGTCGCGGTCGGACTGATTGTCGCCGGCATCATGCTCTCGGCTGCCAGTGCCGTCATCTTGATCATCTTTGGCCTGGACCTCATCAAGAACCAGCGCCGCAATGCCGCCCGTCTGTCCTATATCCTTATCGCGTTTACCGTCGTCGAGCTTTTGGTTGACGTGATGCTCCAGGGCATCGGGCCCTTCTTGCTGCGCCCTGCCATCCAGCTCGGCATCCTCGTCGCGCTTTCGGCCACCGTCGACCCCACACTGCGCCAGGAGCGCGAGCTGCAGCGCCGCCTGCAGGAGATGCTCGACCGCGACGCCGCCGCCGAAGGCATGCTCGGGCGCGATGAAACCGGCGAGGGCTACATCAAGCTCAACTACTTCAACCTGTTCTGGGTATTCTTTGTCTGCTGCGTGCTCGGCCTGGTCCTGGAGGATATCTGGCATATGACCGTCGACGATCCGGGTGTCTACCAGGACCGCGCCGGTATGCTGTTTGGCCCCTTCAGCCCCATCTACGGCTTTGGTGCCGTGCTCATGACCATGGTGCTCAACCGCTTCTATAAAAAGAACCCCATCATCATTTTCCTGGTGAGCGCCCTGCTCGGCGCCAGCTTTGAGGTGTTCGTGGGCTGGTTTATGCAGACCGCGTTTGGCGTGGTCTCGTGGAGCTACTCGCATATGAAGCTCTTTGGCATGCCCGATCCGCTCGCCGTCCTTACCGGCGGACGTACCTGCACGGGCTTCGCCTGCCTGTGGGGCCTGGGTGGCCTCATCTGGATCAAGCTCCTGCTGCCGAGGCTGCTCAAGCTCATCAACATGATTCCGTGGAAGAGCCGCTACTCGGCTACCGTCATCTTCACCATCATTATGCTGGTCGATGGCGTTATGACGCTGCAGTCGCTCGATTATTGGTATCAGCGCGTCAACGGCACGGAACCGGATATTCCCGTTGCGCAGTTCTACGGCAAGTACTTCGATAATGACTTTATGGAGAATCGCTTCCAGAGCATGACCATGAGCCCCAAGGATGCGACGCGCGTGTAGCGCCAACCGCGCCCAAAACGCAAAATGCCCGCCGGTATCACACGTACCGGCGGGCATTTTTATAAACGAGCCTTCTATCGACGCAAGCCTCTACGCCTCGCGCTCGACCTCACTCACGCATTCATTCTTGATGGTGCCAACGAGCGCCTGCAGCGCATCGACCACGTGCGGGCGAATGTCCCCGCCGATGAGCACGAGCATGATGTCGTCACCTACGGCAAGCTCGCCGCTTGCCAGCCACACGCGCACATAGCCGATACCCGGCATCGCGCGCGTCGCCTCGATGGCGGCCTGTACCTTGCTGGCGTCGTAGCCAAACACCATGCCGCCCACCTTGTGGCCCGGCGCCACGCCATCGGTCTCGACACCGCGCGCCTCGGCCTTGGGCGTCGCGCGCACCACACCGTTATGTGTCAGATACATACCGCACGCAGGTGCCGACGAATCGGCCTTGGCCTCGCGCAGCCAAGCATCAATCGAAGGCATCAATTTGCCATTTTCAAGCATCGTTTCTCCCTTACCGTCGTCGAGTAGCCAATTTGGAACGGGGCTTTTTTAGCTACTCTCGAACAACTTATTCCTCGACCGGCGTGAGCACCATGACAGCACGCGTGTTGCTCAGCGATAACGAACGACAGGTCACAAGCGTTACGACCTTGGTTGCCGAAGCAGCACGATCGGTGGCATCGCTCGCCACGGCAGAGGCACCGTCGAGCATCTCGGACAGGTAATTTTTCAGTCCGTCGTCGCCCTCAAAATTGCGCGTGCGCGCCTTGGCATACGTGTCCTCAACAACTTTGGTCGCCAGCGGTCGCAGCTTATACGTAGCATCCCGTGTGATGTAATACACAAACTCGATGCTATCGAACGTCGCCTGATCAGTGGTGTCCGAAATCACGTTGAACATCGACCCGTCGTTCATATGGTGGCCGTAGATCGTAGTCTGCTGATCCACCATGCCGGGCGCAGTGTCCTCGTAATCCAAGAAGATGGCACCCGATGCGTTGGACGTGCCATCGAACAACGTGTTGAGATACTTGGAATTATCAGTAGCCTGCACTACGGGATAGTTAATGTTGGTGCCCGGTGCGTAAATCCAACCGACGACCTCGGGATTTGTCTGGGCAAGAGCATTGAAATCGATAATCGGCACGCCGCTGGCGTCCTTAGCGGGCGCATATTGCTTTTCGATCTTTTGGTACGACTCGCTCGCCTGCTTGTAACCGATCTGCGCATTGATAAAGATGGCAGCGCCGGCAACAATCAGGCCGATGCCGATGATGATGAGCAGAATGGGAATAATGGAGCGGCGCTTTTTGCGCGGCGGCTCGGTGTAATCCGACGGCGCGGCATGCGATGAAGACCGGGACGGCTTCTTAGCTGCGCTATAAGACGAGGGACGATACGCCGCCGGCGTGTCCTGGCGGCGGTGCGTCGCCGGCGTCACAGGACGCGGCGCGCGCTGCTGAGGAGAGGATGTCCGACCCTGCTGTGCCGCACGGGCAGCACCCGGCTTCGACGGATCGGGAATCTGAGAAGCCTTGAATCGTTTTCCCTGATAGTCAGACATGGCTCTCCTTATACTGCGGTGAAACGGCGGAACGCCTAGGCGTCGGCCATCTCCTGCTTCATCTTCTCGATAACCTTGCGGTACTCGGGGTCGCATGCGCCCAGAATCTGCGTGGCGTAGATGGCGGCGTTCTTGGCGCCGTTAATGGCAACGCAGGCCACGGGCACACCCGAAGGCATCTGCACCATCGACAGCAGCGAATCCATGCCGCCCAGGTCGCTCGTCTTCATAGGCACGCCGATAACCGGCAGCGGCGTAAAGGCAGCCACGACACCACCCAGGTGAGCGGCCTTGCCGGCGGCGGCGATAATCACTTTGATACCGCGATCGGCGGCAGTCGAAGCCCACTCGTGGACCTTCGCCGGTGTGCGGTGTGCGCTCGCAATGACAAGCTCATAGGGCACACCGAGCGCCTCGAGCTCGGCGGTGCAACCTTCCATAACGCCCAGATCGGACTTGGAACCCATGATGATCCCGACAACCGGCTTTTGATCTGCCATAAACAAAGACCTCCTGTTGAGAGCGGTGACGCGGCGGATCCGCGACCCTTAACTACTGAGAGTAGTATAGCTGCTCCCGTCCCTGCGGTCTTTGTGGCGCTTCGCGGGCGGGCCAGGCTTTATCTTCACTCCGGTTGCTTCGCAAAGTCGTTCAGATAAAGCCTG
>CABUSL010000107.1 GCA_902494295.1 uncultured Collinsella sp. | reverse complement strand
TCGGCATCACCATGAGGTGCGCTACGACATTGGCGACGCACAGAGCGACCAGCACAATCCACACGCGCGACGATACCCCTGTGGGGTGAATGCCCTTGTTTTCGTTATTCATCCTTATCACCTTCATTGTTTGTAAAACCCATAAACCAGCCAATTAAATCCTGCATGACGGTGGTGTTTAAGCTGTATACGATGTTTTGGCCATGGCGCTCGTCGGTCACCAACCCGGCGTTTTTAAGCGTCGCCAAGTGATGGCTCAGCGACGGCTTACTGATATCGAAATGCTTGGCAAGCTCCCCCGCCGTGCAATTGCCCTCGCGCAGCAGTTCCAAAATGCGCCGCCGCGCAGGATCGGCCAGCGCCTTAAAACCCTCTCCCGGCATAAGACCTCCTCTCATCATCTCTCATGACGCGCACACTATACTCGATATTTAGATGTTTGTCTAACTATCTAATCTTGTACTCAAAAAAATAGCCGCCTCCGCGTAATGCGAAGACGGCCACTTCTCACGCTACAAACGTGTTTTGGAGTTGGCCAACCCGCTGCAACGGGTGCCATCTGCTTCAATCTTATGCGAACCCCGATCCCATTTCAACAAGCCCAAGGGCTCAAATGGAATCGCGATAACACCTATAATGGCGATAGCTAAAACACGATTCGCTTCCCCATCGGAGGATGTCTATGACCGAAACCGCTGCCGCTCTCGTCGAGACACGCGACACCAAGCTCGAGATCATCATGGGCCGCGAGGCACTCGATAAGCTCGCCGATGCTACGGTGCTGGTGCTCGGCTGCGGAGGCGTGGGCTCCAACTGCTGCGAGGCACTCGCCCGCGGCGGCATCGGTCATTTCGTCATTCTGGACAAGGACATCATCGCGCCCAGCAATATCAATCGCCAGGCCATCGCCTTTCACAGCACCATCGGCAAGCGCAAAGTGGACGTGATGGATGCCATGATTCGCGATATCAATCCCGCCGCCACCGTTATCAAGCGCACCGAATACCTGCTGAGCGACAACATCGACGAGTTCTTCGCGAGCGTTTTGGAGCAGACGGGTGGCAAGCTCGACTACGTCGTCGACGCCATCGACACCATCTCGGCCAAGCTTACCATTGCCAAATATGCTCAGGACCACGACATTCGTTTGGTTAGCTCCATGGGCGGGGCCAACAAGCTCCATCCCGAGTGCCTCCGCTTTGCCGACATTTTCGATACGGTACGTGACCCCATGAGCCGCATCATGCGCAAAGAATGTAAGAAGCGCGGAATCAAGAGTCTGCACGTGCTGTTTAGCTGCGAGGAATCGGTTAAGACCCAACCCCGCGACCCGTCCAACATCCACGAGCGTACCGAGTTGGGTACCGCCAGCTTTATGCCGCCCATCATGGGTCAGATGATTGCCGGCGAGGTTATCCGCCGGATCAGCGGGCGCGGCACCGAGCGCGTACGCGCCGACGGCCAACGCCTGGACTAGCAGGATGTCCTGCGATGGAACCGCAATTCTTTGACACGCATTGTCATCTTGATTTGATGCTCGGCCCCGATGCTGCAGCCAGTGAGTCGGCGGCGTCGGGTCTGGGGCTCTTTGACTGCGGGGTCGACCCACGCGACTTTTCGGCCGCAAACGGGCGCGCCCGTCGCCTACCAGGCATCATCGCTGGCGTTGGGCTCCACCCCTGGTGGCTCGCCGACGGCCGCTGCGGTCCTGCCGAAGTCGATCTGCTTTGCGAAGTTGCTGCCCAAGAGCGCTACATCGGCGAGGTGGGACTCGACTTTTCCGCACGCTTTGCCGGAAGTGAGCCGCTACAAATACAGGCATTTGACCGGCTCTGCGATACACTCGTGCAGCATCCTCTTACCGGGCGCGTGATATCAATTCACGCCGTTCGTTCGGCAGGAGCCGTACTGGACGTCCTCGAATCGCATGGACTACTCATCCCAAACCCCGACTCCCCCGTTATCATCTTCCACTGGTTTAGCGGCACTTCGGACGAACTCGTCCGCGCGCGTGATGCGGACTGTTATTTTTCCGTCAACGAACGCATGCTCGCGTCTAAACGAGGACGCGAATACGCACGACAGATTCCACTCGATCGTTTACTGCTCGAGACCGATGCACCAGCGGAGGCAAACACAGAAACAAGCGCGCAGTCGCTCATCAAATCGCTCACAAGGACCTCAGAACGCATCGCCTCGCTCAAAAATTGTGACGCAAAGCGCATCGAGTCGGCAGTTTTAACAAATGCGCACTCTGTTTTTGACCTTCGCTAGCCCCGGTGGACAAAAAATGCCAAATATGAGTACTGTTGCAAATCCAGTCTCATTATTTTACGGCAAAATAGTGCCTTGATAATGTACAGCTATCCATTATCAAGGCACTTTAAGGTGGTTAAAGTCATTTTTAGCAGGTTTTAATCGCTCGCAGACACCCAACTAGGCCCTCAAAAGCTAAATTTCGCTGTTACTAAATTAGTGACAGTACTCATATTTAGCATTTTTTGTCCATGGAGTCCCGGGGAGGCGACAATTCGACTCCCCGGGACTGCTCGCCTATTCGGAAATCGGCGCCCCATGGCCCCAAGAGCCTTCCATGCCGCACACGGTCGAAGCAAACCCCGCCGCAAAGTCGAGTGCACGCTCGATGGCCTCGACGCCATCCTCGCCACGCTTGGCGGAATCGAGATAGCACATCAAGAACGAAGTCAGAAACGAGTCACCCGCACCCATAGTGTCCTTCATTTCCGTTACCGGTTTAGCCAGTTGGCGGTAATAACGATCGCCATCATAGGCAATGCAGCCCTCAGCGCCAGCCGTTGCCGATACAAAACGCGGACCTAGGCTCTTCACCCATGCCAGACGCTCGCGAATCTCATCCTCGCTCGCGGCGTCTGCCGCGCTAAAGAATGCGAAGTCAACGTAGGGAGCAATCTGCTCGTAGTACTCGTCGGTCGAATCGTCCGAGAAGTCAAACGAAACCGTGATGCCCGCGGCCTTCAACTTGGGAAGTTCGCGCTCGGTAAAGCAATAGTTGCCCGAGTGGACTACGTCGAACTGCTTCATGTACGCAAGGTCAAAGCGATCGAGCACATAGCGAGCATCACCACGGATGCCACCCTCATTGGAGCCAAGGAAAACACGGTCGCCGTTAACGACGGTCACGCGCGCAGCACCATTCTCACCGATGAGCTGCTTGCATTTGGCTAGTTCAACGTCCTCATCTTCAAGACTCGCAATCACGTGCTCGGCAGCAGCGTCATTACCAAAGATGCCCATATACGCGGAGCGCGCGGCTCCGCATTTCTTGGCATACACGGCAAAGTTCACCGCATTGCCACCCGGATACATCGTGCGAATATGCTCGTAGCGGTCGACGACGTTGTCGCCAAACCCCAGTGCGCTCACGTTAAATGCCATAGCGCGCCCCTCTCTTATGCCAACGGAACCACTGTTGTGACAGCAGTACCGCCCAGGATCTACGCGAGTTCCAGTAGCTCCGGCAGCTGGTCGATAATCTTGTCCGCGGCATCCTGGCTAAAGCCAAAGCGCTCCTCGCGCTTGGCAATGACCGTCAGGCCGGCTCGCTTACCCGCGGTAATGCCCGGAACGGAATCCTCAACGCAGCAGCAGCGATTCGCGGGCAGCCCCAGCAGGTCCAGCGCATGCAGGTAGATGTCGGGCTCGGGCTTGCTCTCCTTAAACTGCTCGCCGCTCACCACATACTCAAAGGCATCCGACAGCCCGCACGCATTGAGCACTTCCTCGATGCTATCCATGGGAGACGAGCTGGCAAGCGCCACGCGAACGCCCCGGCGCGGCAGCTCTCGAATCGTATCCACGGCGCCTGGGTTAATCAAAGTCTGATAGTCGCGCGGACGCTCATGCGCCCACTCATCCCAACGGGCCAACGCTTCCTCGCCAGTAAAATGCCCCTTACCGGCGCGCTCAAACCAATCGACCAGCATATGCAGGAAGAACTGATGCGAGGTACCAACCTGCCCATTCAACTCCTCTTGAGTCAGGTTAAGCCCAAGCTCCTTGGCAAACGCGGCAGTCTCGCCCAGGTAGTAATACTCGGTATCGACAATGACGCCGTCCATGTCAAAGATAACGGCGTCGAACGGAAATGCGGACACGGCACCCTCCCTAACAAAAGGGCGCCTGTAAGCAGGCGCCCGAACCATGCATTATCGGCGATTCTAACCCAGCAGCTTATCCAACGCCACCGCAATACCGTCTTCGTTGTTATTGGCGGTCACCATCTGGGCTACCGCCTTAACCTCATCGACTGCGTTGCCCATGGCAACACCGGTGCCGGCCCACTCAATCATGGACTTGTCGTTCTGGCCGTCACCAAACGATACGACCTCGCTGGCATCGATACCGAGCTTGGGCAGGGCGCCCTCGAGCGCGCGGGCCTTGTCGATACCAGGCGCCGTGTACTCAAAGTACCAGTCGGCCGTAAACATACCCGAAAGCGTCTGCCTAAAGGGCGTATACATCTCCTCGTAATGCGCCTGCAGGTAGGCCGGATCGCCCGCCGTCAGCAGCTTGTCCACGGGATAAGCGTCCGCGACCTCATGCAAGCTCTCGACCTCGCGGATCTTAAGGTCGCACGCATCGCGCTCGTATTTGACGATGTTTTTCTGCGAGCCATCCGGCAGCGTAATCATGCAGCGATACGAATCCTCGACATGCAGATCGCGACCGAGCGAAATCATAGGGATCACGTCGAAATTGCGCAGATGATCAATCAGACGGTGCAGCTCGTCAGCCGGCATGGCCTGGTCAAAAAGGACCTCATCGGTCTGAGCGTCGACCACATGCGCACCATTAAAGGCAACTAGCAGACCGTCATGGTTTTGAAGGTCGAGCTCCTGCGCCAAGGCGTGCAACCCCCATGCGGGACGGCCCGAAGCCAAGATGAGCTTAATGCCCGACTCCTGCGCCGCGAGCAGCTTCTCGCGCGTACGCGGGCTGATGACCTTTTGGTCGTTGGTGAGCGTACCGTCGATATCCATTGCGATGGCTTTGATAGCCATATATGCCTCCCCGTCATTGAACAACCTTGTCTGAGCCATCATACAGAACACCCATCGCGACTCCGTTTACAACGGGCAAAAAGTCATATTGTCTCGAACATGAACGGCGTGTGGTCGTGAAGCTTTATCGCTCAGGTCAAATACGTCTGCTAGCGACGCTCATCCGTCGGTGTGCCCTCGACGATCGCGATGCCCGCCGATGCACCTAACGCGCTGGCGCCGGCCTCGATGAATGCGCAAGCCTCTTCGTAATTATGGATACCGCCCGCCGCCTTGATTGCCACGGCATCGCCGAGCACCTCGTGCATCAGCCGCACGTCCTCGAGCTTAGCACCGCCAAAGCTTCTGCCAGTCGATGTCTTAAGGAATCCCGGCTTGGCCTCCAGCGCGATCTCGCATACACGGCGCTTGGCGGCGTCGTCGCCGTCCAGTTTGCACATCTCGACGATCACCTTGTCAGTGATGCCATGCGCGCGACAAAAATCAGCAATGGTAGTCATCTCGCGCTCGATGGCATCAAAATCGCGGTTCTCAACCGACTCCTGATTCAAAACGTAGTCAATCTCGGTAAAGCCACACGCAGCGTATTCCTCAAACCTCGCAAGCTTCTCCTCAAGCGTCATAGTGCCCTGGGGAAAGTCGATAGCGCCGGCAAGGATGATGTCAGAGCCCTCGAGCATGGCGCGGCCCGTCTCGTACTCCTGCAGGTTCGCAAATACGCAGCGAAAGTTGTACTTTAACGCCTTCTCGACATACTGCTCAAACGTGTCCTCGGGGGCATCGATATAGTCGATGTATTTATTGATGGGTTTGGCAAGCGTCATGCTGGGCCTCCTTGTTCGGAGCTGACAACCGATTCGTGGTTTCACGCGAAAAACCACGTTCAATGTACGCCCGGCATGCAAGGACAGCGTCCGCATTCCGACAAGTGGTATGAAATTAGCCGTAAACGTATATTTACGGACAGCGAATGGCACCGCATGCGGATGCCGACAGCAAGGCATCCCCCCTCAATACACCCTCATGCCCATTTAAATAGCAAGGGGCCCGTATCTGTTGGGATGCGGGCCCCTTTCGGCCATGACCTATCTCAGCAACAAAGACTACTTGCGGCGAGCGCGGTAGAACTCGATCGCACTATCTTATCCGAGCCGGGGCACGTTCGCACAGCGCGCGTATGACGGTTGCAAAACCACCCCATTTGAAACAAAGACAAAAAAGTACTTGCAAAGACGCGTTCCGACATATAAGTTGATAAAAGACCGCCGTTGCGGTTTTAAGTAGATCGAGCATATTCAGTTTCAGTTTTCAGCGTGTAAGAGAAAGAAGATCGGCAAAGTACAACCCCAAACGCAATGACAACTTAATGAGGTAACTGCCACATGTGAGGCACCCAGGGCATTGCTGTCTCGATTTTGAGCACGATGCCTTCCGCCTTGTATGGGCCGTTCCATCCCGCCCCTGCAGCAACTGCCTCACGGGCTCATTGAAAACCGCATAGCACCCCAACGTCAGCACATCACCCACGGCAAGCACATCACTCACGACAACCAACACATCAACAAACAGCACGAACATCAACCGATTGGAGAAGCTATGACAAACCACCACGCTGAAAACGGCGATAAGAAAAGCATTCTGGATGCCCGCATTGAGCGAGCATATGCAAACGAATATGACGCCGCCTTTGCCGCCGCGACCATCAAGAACTACGCGTCGCTACCGCTCGCGACGATCTTGGCCGACCACCCTCAACTGCTGAAGCGCTGCACAAAGATCATGGGCGACCCCGACATTCGCAAGCTGACAGACCCCTATGCCCCAAAACGCGACAACGATTCGTACGTTCTTACCGTAGGCTGCCTAGCCCATATGCTTACGGCGCTCGACACAAAACTCAAGCTCGAATGGGAACCCGACGAGCGTCATGAACTCGAAAGCAAGCGGAACACCCTGCGCACCGCACTGTTCCTTCCGTTGGACGGCCTCAAGCGCTGCAACGTCGAGCTCAATACACAGGCGCGGCAAAAGCCCGGGACCACGGGGCAGAAAACTCCAAGACCCCATGCGGCCATCGTCGACCGCAACCGATATAACCGCATGACCGCGCACTTTTCTGCCGAGGGAGCAGCCATAAGGACGCTGATCGACCTGCTGTGCCTCCTGAGCATCAACGAACTATTTGAGGGCTATCTCGCCCTTGTTCCCGCGACGGCACCCAAGTCGGTAGCAAAGATCATCGAGACCTGCAGACGCCAGTTTGAGCGCCATCGCAATGGCAGCGAGATGAACG
>CABUSL010000106.1 GCA_902494295.1 uncultured Collinsella sp. | reverse complement strand
GCAGATGCAGCCGTCGGCAAGCGTCTGTTTACCGCCGACAAATACATCGGTGGCACGACCGGTGAGCGTGCGGCCGGCAAAACCGGAGTTCTCGGCGCGCGACTCGTAACCGTCCTCGCCGACCGTCCAGGTGGCAGAGGGGTCGAACACGGTCAGGTCGGCAACGGAGCCCGCCTTGACCTGAACCTGGTCGAGGCCCAGAATCTCACGCGGCTTGATGGCCATGAGCTCGACCATGCGGCCCACGCTCATCTTGCCCGTGTTGACCAGCTCGGTGAGTACGAGCGACAGCGAGGTCTCGAGGCCGATCATGCCAAAGGGCGCAAGCTCGAACTCGCGGGCCTTCTCCCACGGGGTGTGGGGAGCGTGATCGGTGACGATAGCGTCGACGGTACCGTCGATGACGCCCTGACGGATGGCCTCGGCGTCCTCCTCGGTACGCAGCGGCGGATTGACCTTGAGCGAGGTGTTGTAGGTCTCGTCCAGGTCGTTCTCGGTCAGGAACATGTGGTGCGGGGTTGCCTCGCAGGTAACCTGAACGCCAGCGGCCTTACCGGCACGCACGATCTCCAGACCATGGGCGGTGGAGATGTGCTGGATGTGCAGCTTGGCGCCGGTCAGCTTGGCGATCTCGATGTCGCGGGCGATCTGGAGCTCCTCGCCGGCAGCCGGCCAACCCTCGAGGGCCAGACGGGTCGAGACCTTGCCCTCGTTGATCTGGCCGTGGCCGACCAGGTCCTCGTCCTGGCAGTGGCTCATAAAGACCTTGCCGAACATCTTGCCGTAGTCCATGCAGCGACGGAGCATGCCCGCGCCCTGCACGCCACGACCGTCGTCGGTGAAGGCGACGGCGCCGTGGGCGACCATATCGCCCATCTCGGACATGGCCTCGCCCTTAAGACCGCGGGTCATGGCGCCCGACGGATAGACGCGGCAGTGACCGACCTCGGCAGCACGGGACTTGACGAACTCCACAACGGTGCCGTTATCGGTGACGGGATCGGTATTGGGCATGGAGCACACGCCGGTAAAGCCGCCCTTGGCAGCTGCGCGGGTGCCGCTCTCGATGTCCTCTTTGACCTCGTAGCCGGGCTCGCGAAGGTGAACGTGCATATCCACCAGGCCGGGGACGAGGTACTTGCCGGAAAGGTCGCGGACCTCGGCTCCCTCGGCAGCGAGATTCTCACCGACCTCGGCGATCTTGTCGCCGTCAATCAGGACGTCAACGACACCGTCAAGCTCGACGGACGGGTCGACGACGTGGACATTCTTAAGAAGCAAGGCCATTATCGGCACCTCCAAGCAGCAGATACAGGATAGCCATACGCACGCAGATACCGGCGTAGACCTGCTCCAGGATGACGGAGCGTTGCGGGTGGTCGGCCATATAGGAGTCGAACTCGACACCGCGGTTGATGGGGCCCGGGTGGCAGATGATCGCGTCGGGCTTCATGAGCTTCTCGCGGTCCTTGGTCAGGCCGAAGAGCTTGTGGTACTCGCGAATGGTCGGGAACGGGGCACCCTCGAGGCGCTCCTGCTGCACGCGCAGCATGTAGACGACGTCCAGCTCGGGCAGGACGGAATCGAGATCGCTCGTCACGTGGTCGCAGCCCAGGACCTCGGGTGCCGGAGGCAGCAGCGTGCCGGGGGCGACGGCGTAGGTCTCGCAGCCCATGATCTTAAGGGCGGGGATCAGCGAGCCGCAGACACGGGAGTGGGAGATGTCGCCGACGACAGCGACCTTCAGACCGTGGAAGTCACCCTTGTGCTGCCAAATGGTGTACAGGTCCAGCAGGGCCTGCGTGGGGTGGTTGTGCTTGCCGTCGCCGGCGCAGATAACGCTCGCGGGCGAATTCTGCGTGACGATATAGGGCGCGCCGGCGTGCTTGTCGCGCACGACGATACAGTCGATCTTGTAGGCGTTGAGGGTCTCGACGGTGTCGACGAGGCTCTCGCCCTTGACCGTAGAAGTCGAGGAACCGCCAAAGTTGAGGCTGTCGGCCGAAAGGCGCTTCTCGGCGAGCTCGAAGGAGCTGCGGGTGCGCGTCGAGGGCTCGTTGAACATGTTGACGATGGTCTTACCCTTGAGCGTGGGGACCTTCTTGATCGCACGCTCGTTGACCTCGGAGAACGCCTTGGCGGTCTCGAGGATGAGCTTGATGTCCTCTTCGGAGTACTCGGTAATGTCGATCAGGTGCTTATGGTTGAACGCCACGGTACTACTCACCTCCCAGCGGCGCGGAGCCCACGTGGGAACCCGGCGCGACGTCGTTAATCTCGACGGCGGTGTGGCCGTCGACTTCCTTCATATATAGGTGCACGTTCTCCTCATGCGACGAGGGAACGTTCTTGCCGACAAAGTCCGGCGAGATGGGGAGCTCGCGGTGACCGCGGTCAACGAGAACTGCCAGCTCAATACGGCTCGGACGGCCCAGGTCCATGACGGCGTCCAGAGCAGCGCGGATGGTACGACCCGTGTACAGGATGTCGTCCACCAGCACGACGCGCTTGCCGTCGACGCTAAAGGGAATGTTGGTGGCGTGGATCGCGGGAGCGAAATTGGTCGCATAGTCATCGCGGTAGAAGCTGATGTCCAGGCTGCCGAGCGGAACTTCGACGCCCTCGATCTCCTTGATCTCCTCGGCGAGCTTCTTTGCCAGAAGGTCGCCGCGCGTGACGATGCCGACCAGAGCGAGGTCTTCACAGCCCTCGTTGCGCTCGAGAATCTCGTGCGCGATGCGGGTCATCGCTCGATTGACGGCGGTCTCGTCCATGATGACCACCTTGGGGGAAGTCGTGCCCATCGATCTCCTTCCTCACATGTCTTGACTGCTGACACAGTCAAAAAAATAGATGCCCGACCGCTTAAAGCGGACCAGACACCCACAGGAAAGGCTGCTCGCATGGCAGCTATGTAATTCCATGTGGGTATCTCGTACCCCTTTAATGGTCAAGGGATAGTGTAGCCAACCTCGAGCTTAATTGCGAGCATAAATACAGAGCAATCCGTAAACGGAGCCCAATGCTCCATAAACCTATATATATTTGTGGGACGAGCTTGAAAACGCACGCACGAGCTGGCATAATCCCCTCTGCTGCACGCAAATCGGATCTACGTCCAGGGCCGTGGCGTGGGCACTATCGCCAAAAGAGGAATATCTCTGTGTAGATTGCGCACAGGGAGCGACTTCTGTGCTATAGTTCAGGCTTGTTTGTTAACGCGACATGTTCGTTTGTCGCCCAAGGAGGGTCAGTTATGTCCAAAGTTTGCGAAGTTTGCGGTAAGCACCCCGTTGCCGGTCGCTCCATCAGCCACTCTCACCGCGTCACCAACCGTAAGTTCCGCCCCAACATCCAGCGCGTTTACGTCGTCGTCGATGGTCACCGTCGCAAGATGAACGTTTGCTCCACCTGCCTCAAGTCCGGCAAGGTTGCGCGCTCCTAAATAAGGTCTTACCAACAAGTACCTCGGACTCTCCGGGTCAAAGACCTCGCGTTCATATAGAACTTACCAAAGGCGTCCTCCCCTACGGAGGGCGCTTTTTTGTGCTCATTGGGCGCTCATTGGGGACAGACTTAGATGAGTGCTTTCACGCATTGGGGACAGACATGACGCACGCAAGCGACACACCGACTGGCTCCGGCCCCTGCCTCACGCTGCATCCTTCCAGCCTGCAGTTGCCTTGGTCACGCTCGTGGCGCCGATACCGGTGATACGAGCAATTTGCTTAACCGTGAGATGTGCCCGCCTGAGCCTCAGCAGGCAGGCATCGCGTTCGGGGCGTGGCAGGGCCTTGAGCAGCGCAGGTTCTATGCTCGGCAGAACTTCGCGCGCAACGGAAAGGGCCTCCTCATCGGAGATCCGCCGGCGTGGAAGAACCTCCATTGCCCAGATGCGCCCAGCAACTTCCTCGAGATGCTCGCAATAGCAACGGGAGCCTCCGACAATATCGAGCATAGGGGCCGCATCACAGATGTCAAAGGGATCATAGCCCAGCTGATATGCCTTGTAGCTTGACCAGCGGTACGTCTCGAGTGAGTCGAGCGCACCTTTCACGGGATTGAGATGAATATAGTCGAGCAGCTGCACCGCCTGCACGTCCGACTCAACCGCGACCCGCGAATAGCGATTATCAAACAGATGGCCCGTTCTCCCCGTTTTCCCATTGAAATACTTAACATATGCTGTCAACGCGCACTGCATTGCCTTTGAAAGATTGTCAAATGGATCATCAATCATCAAATGGAAGTGATTGTCCATAAGGCACCAAGCCAACACCGCCACTTTATGGCGTGCAAACCTGTCCGAGATGTCCGATAAGAAACGATATCGGTCAGAATCATCTTCAAAAATAATCTGTTTGGAGTTGCCACGGTCAAAGACGTGATAATAGCCGGTGAGCGAAACGGCGCGGGCGCATCGAGGCATAATCTCTCCTTTCAAAACTGAACAGGCAACACCTAAAAGGAGAGAAGGAACGCGAAATGCTGAGCCTGTGACCTATTTATATCCAATGAGCGGCAAAAACTGGTTCAGAACGGCAAAATGGCAAAACGATGTCTGTCCCAAATGAGTGAAAGCACTCATGTAAGTCTGTCCCCAATGAGCGGGGCGATGCAGCAGGCTGATAATTTTAGTTAAAACGCTTCAGGTTATTGAAGCGTTTTAGTGTGCCTTTTACAGGAATCTTGCCGTTCGCCGAATAATTTCTTGCTATCATGCAAGGCGTAGGGTAAATCTCCGATCGCAAGGAGACACAAATGGTGAAAAAGTCACCGGAAAACACTACTCCCGCAATTGTGGACAACGTAGAGGCGCTTGAGGCTAAGCTCGCTCAGATGCGAGAGGCCCAGGCGCTTTTTGCTACGTACACGCAGGAGCAGGTCGACAAGATCTTCTATGAGGCCGCCATGGCCGCCAACAAGGCTCGTATCCCGTTGGCGAAGATGGCCATCGAGGAGACCGGCCGCGGCGTTCTTGAGGACAAGGTCATCAAGAACCACTACGCCGCAGAGTACATCTATAACGCTTACAAGAACACCAAGACCTGTGGTGTCCTGGAGCGCGACGAGGCTTACGGCATCACCAAGATCGCCGAGCCCATCGGCATCGTGGGCGCCGTCATCCCGACGACCAACCCCACCTCCACCGCGATCTTCAAGACGCTGATCAGCCTGAAGACCCGCAACGCCATCATCATCTCCCCGCACCCGGCAGCCGCCAAGTGCACCATCGCCGCCGCCAAGCTCGTGCTTGACGCCGCCGTCAAGGCCGGCGCCCCCGAGGGCATCATCGGCTGGGTCGATGTCCCCTCCATCGAGCTGACCAACATGGTCATGCGCGACGTCGACATCATCCTCGCCACCGGTGGCCCGGGCATGGTCAAGGCCGCTTACTCCTCGGGCAAGCCCGCCCTGGGCGTTGGCGCCGGTAACACCCCGGTCGTCATCGACGACACCGCCGACGTGCTGCTCGCCGTCAACTCCATCATCCACTCCAAGACCTTCGACAACGGCATGATCTGCGCTTCCGAGCAGTCCGTGACCGTCATCGACACCATCTATGACCAGGTTAAGGCCGAGTTCCAGAAGCGCGGCTGCTACTTCGTCAAGCAGGGTGCCGAGATGGAGGCCCTGCGTGCCGCCATGTTCAAGAACGGTGCCCTCGATCACCGCATCCCCGGCATGGCTGCCGCCAAGATCGCCGAGCTCGCCGGCATCGAGGTTCCTGCCAAGACCAAGATCCTGATCGCCGAGGTCAACTCCACCGACCCCGCCAAGGAGGAGTTCTCCCACGAGAAGCTCTCCCCGGTCCTGGCCATGTATCACGCCAAGGACTTCCAGGAGGCCGTCGACAAGGCCGAGCACCTGGTGCTCGCCGGTGGCCCGGGCCACACCGCCTCTCTGTACGTGCACCCCGCCCAGGCCGAGAAGATCAGCCTGTTCGAGCACGTCATGAAGGCCTGCCGCATCGTCATCAACACCCCGTCCTCGCACGGCGGCATCGGTGACCTGTACAACTTTGGCATGAAGCCGTCTCTGACCCTGGGCTGCGGCTCCTGGGGCGGCAACTCCGTCTCCGAGAACGTTGGGGTGAAGCACTTGATCAACGTTAAGACTGTGGCCGAGCGCCGTGAGAACATGCTGTGGTTCCGCGCTCCCGAGAAGGTCTACTTCAAGAAGGGTTCCACGCCCGTCGCCCTCGACGAGCTCGGTACCGTCATGGGCAAGAAGCGCGCCTTCATCGTCACCGACCAGTTCCTCTTCAAGAATGGCAACACCCGCGCCATCGAGGCCAAGCTCGACGAGATGGGCATCGCCCACGACTGCTTCTACGACGTCGAGCCCGATCCGTCGCTGCAGTGCGCGCGTCGCGGCGCCAAGCAGATGGCTCTCTTTGAGCCGGACGTCATCATCGCCGTCGGCGGTGGCTCCGCTATGGATGCCGGCAAGATCATGTGGATGATGTACGAGCACCCCGAGTGCAAGTTTGAGGACATGGCCATGGACTTCATGGACATCCGCAAGCGTATCTTCACCTTCCCTGAGATGGGCAAGAAGGCCTACTTCGTCGCCGTCCCGACTTCTTCGGGTACCGGCTCCGAGTGCACGCCGTTCGCCATCATCACCGACAAGGAGACCGGCATCAAGTGGCCGCTCGCCGACTACGCGCTGCTCCCCAACATGGCTATCGTCGACGCCGACAACTGCATGACCGCCCCGCGCGGCCTGACCGCTGCCTCCGGCATCGACGTCATGACCCACGCCATCGAGTCCTACGTCTCCATCATGGCTTCCGACTACACCAAGGGTCTCTCCGAGCGCGCTGCCAAGCTCGTCTTCGAGAACCTGCCCTCCAGCTTCACGAACGGCGCCAAGGACCCGCATGCCCGCGAGGAGATGCACAACGCCTCCTGCATGGCCGGTATGGCCTTCGCCAACGCCTTCCTGGGCCTCAACCACTCCATGGCCCACAAGCTCGGCGCCTTCCATCACCTGCCCCACGGCCTCGCAAACGCCGTCATCCTGACCCGCGTTATGCGCTACAACGCCGCCGAGGCTCCCGTCAAGATGGGCACCTTCTCCCAGTATCCTTACCCCAACGCGCTGCACAACTACGCCGAGATGGCCAAGTACTGCGGCATCGAGGGCAAGGACGACAAGGAGGTCTTCGAGAACTTCATCACGAAGCTCGAGGAGCTCAAGGACTTCATCGGCGTCAAGAAGACCATCGCCGACTACGGTGTTGACGAGCAGTACTTCCTCGACACCCTCGACGAGATGACCGAGCAGGCATTCAACGACCAGTGCACCGGCGCTAACCCGCGCTACCCGCTCATGAGCGAGATCAAGGAGCTCTACCTGGACGCCTACTACGGCCGCGAGCCCCAGGATTACGCCGTCTGCTAGTTTTAGCACGGTTTTTAACGGCGGGGGGG
>CABUSL010000105.1 GCA_902494295.1 uncultured Collinsella sp. | reverse complement strand
CTCATATTTGCCCTTTTTTGGCCACAAGCCCTAAAACAAGCCTCGCCAGGGTCGGGAAACGGGCCAAATGCCGGCCTCGAGGCTTATTCCACGGTGCCGTAGACGGCGCCCCAGCCGTGGGCGGCCAAGGCGGAGTTGAGCTGGTCGCAAAGTGACTGGCGGTCGTAGTAGCCGGGCGGCAAAAGGTTCACGATTTCCATGAGGTCGGGCGCCAGGTCCAAGATTTCGGCCTGTACGATCAGATCCAGGCGGTCGATGGCGTGGCGGTCGTAAAACAGTCCGTCGACCAGGCGCTGCAGGTCGCCGAATTCCTCGGCCTGGAACGATCCGTACTCCATAGTGCCTCCTTGGGCGCTTCACGCCGGCATACGCGGCGATTCGTAATTCATTGCGATGGACTTAATCTATCACGGCTTCATACCGTTGCGGCGGTGGCGGTCTATACTTAGACGAACTGCAACGTACCGCTTCGCGAAAGGTCGCACCCATGCAGACGATCTACCAGAAGATGGAAACCACCGAACTCGATGCCGCCATCGAGGCGCTCAAAGCCGAGGTCGCCGAGGTCAAGGCCAAGGGCCTGGCGCTCGACATGGCCCGCGGCAAGCCGTCGCCCTCCCAGGTGGACATCTCTCGACCCATGCTCGATATCCTCAATGCCGATGCCGATCTGCACGACGGCAACGTCGACTGCTCCAACTACGGCTGCTTTGAGGGCATTCCCTCGGCACGCAAGCTGGCAGGGGAGTTCCTGGGTTGCCCCGCCGAGCAGACGCTCGTGCTGGGCTCGTCGAGCTTGCTGATCGAGCACGATATCGCCGGTATGTTCTGGCGTTGCGGCTCGTGTGGTAGCGACCCTTGGGAGGCTTACGAGGCAGCGCACGACGGCAAGAAGGTCAAGTTCCTGTGCCCGGTTCCCGGCTACGATCGCCACTTTGGCATTACCGCCGACTTGGGTATCGAGAACGTTCCCGTCGCGATGACCGACAACGGCCCCGATATGGACGAGATCGAGCGCCTCGTTGCCGCCGACGACTCCATCAAAGGCATCTGGTGCGTGCCCAAGTATTCCAACCCCACGGGCATCACCTTTAGCGAGGACACTGTGCGCCGCTTGGTCGAGATGCCCACGGCCGCGCCCGATTTCCGCATCTTCTGGGACAACGCTTACTGCGTGCACGACCTGTACGACGAGACCGACAAGCTCGCCAACATCTTCGATCTTGCCCGCACGGCGGGCACCGAGGACCGCGTGGTGGCATTCGCCTCGACGTCCAAGATCACTTTCCCGGGTGCCGGTATCGGCTTTATCGGTGCGAGCCCCGCGGTTATCGCGGAGTTCTCCAAGCGCCTGAAGGCCGGCCTCATCAGCGCCGATAAGCTCAACCAACTGCGCCACGTGCGTTTCCTTCCCACCATCGAGGCGGTCAAGGAGCACATGAAAAAGCATGCCGAGTTCTTGCGCCCGCGCTTTGAGGCCGTTGAGCGCAAGCTCACCGAGGGCCTGGGCGAGACGGGCTGCGCTACTTGGACGCATCCTCGCGGCGGCTACTTTGTAAGCTTCGATGGTCCCGAGGGCTCGGCCCAGAAGGTTGCTGCGCTTTGCGCCGACCTGGGCGTCAAGCTCACGCCGGCCGGTGCTACCTGGCCCTATGGCAAGGACCCGCGCGATACCAACATCCGCATCGCGCCGAGCTATCCCACGGTCGAGGACCTGGAGGCCGCGCTCGATGTGCTGGTGCTGGCCGTCAAGCTCGTCGCTGCCGAGCTCGCTCGTGCCGAGCGCGCCTAACGCCTAGGGCCCCGCAAGTCCGCGCCCAGTACTATCCGCATTTTCGATACGTAAAGGAGCGTATACATGGATTTGGGTATTTCCACCAACCCCACACCGGAGATCTACACCATTAAGGTAACCGGCGAGATCGATATCTCTAACGCCGATAGCCTGCGCAATGCCATTGACCTGGCGCTCGAGCAGCCCACTGAGGCCGTTGAGCTCGATTTTGCCCAGGTGAGCTATATCGATTCGACGGGTATTGGCGTGCTCGTGGGCGCCGCGCACCACGCGGTCGACCACGGTAAGCGCTTTAGCTGCACTAATGTGCAGCCCCCGGTGATGCGCGTGGTTCAGCTGCTGGGCGTCGACCAGGAGATTTCGATCACGGCGGCATAATCTTTGCCCCCAAAAGGGCGTGCCGTTTGGCATATGTTTGTGATGCGCTCGGACGTTTTGGCGTCCGGGCGCTATACTTGACCGAATGAATAGACGAGTTCCGGCCGAATGGCGCGGTGCGGGCTCGACTCACATCGAGCCTTGGAGGTATGTGTGTTTGGTATTGGAGAGGGTGAGCTCGCGATCATCGTGGTCTTCGGCTTTTTGCTGTTTGGCCCGGATAAGCTCCCGCAGATGGGCCGCACGATCGGCCGTGCCATCCGTCAGTTCCGCGAGACGCAGGAAAAGATGACGGCCGTTGTTCAGTCCGAGATCATCGATCCGGTAAGCGAGGCCGCGTCGGCTCCGGTCAAGCCCAAGAAGGCTGTCGTCGATGACGATTCCGATGCGGACGAGGATGCCGTCGAGACGGCCGCGCCCGCAAAGAAGGAGACCTTTGCCGAGCGCCGTGCCCGCCTTGCCGCCGAGAAGGCTGCGAGCGAGGGTGCCACCGAGGGCGAAGGCGCTGCTGATGAGGCCGAGAGCGCCGAGCCCGCCAAGGCCGAGCCTGCCGATGCCGCCGTCGAGCCCGAGCCTGCTGCAGAGCCGGAGCCCAAGCCCGAGCCGGCAGAGCCCACGACGGCTGACCTCTACGCTCGTCGTCCCCGCAAGCGCAAGGCCGTCGTCGACCAGCTCGCTCGCGAGCTCGAGGCCGAGGACGACGCCGCTGCCGCCGACGCCCCGAAGGGAGGCGATGAGTAATGCCTATCGGACCTGCGCGTATGCCGCTCTTCGATCACCTGGGAGAGCTCCGTCGCCGCCTGACCATCGTGGTCGTGTCGGTGTTTGCCGCCGCTATCGTGCTGTATTTCGCCACGCCTGTTGTGCTCGACATCCTGGAAGATCCCATCCGCTCCTTTGTGCCGGACGGTAAGTTCTACATCACTACCACGCTCGGCGGCTTTGGCTTGCGCTTCTCGCTGGCCATCAAGATGGCCGTGGTCATGTGCACGCCCATGATCATCTGGCAGATTCTGGCGTTTTTCCTGCCGGCGCTTCGCCCCAACGAGCGCAAGTGGGTCGTGCCCACGGTGCTCGCCTCGACGGTGTTGTTCTTCCTGGGCGCCATTTTCTGCTATTTCATCATCATTCCTGCGGGCTTTGAGTGGCTCATCGGCGAGACCTCGGCCGTCGCTACGGCGCTGCCCGATCTGGAGAACTACGTCAACATGGAGCTGCTCTTTATGATCGGCTTTGGCGTGGCGTTTGAGCTGCCGCTCATCATCTTCTACCTGTCCGTCTTCCACATCGTGTCCTACGCTGCTTTCCGCGGTGCCTGGCGTTACGTATACGTTGGCCTGCTTGTGGGCTCGGCTGTGATTACGCCTGACGGCTCGCCCGTTACGCTCGGCCTCATGTATGGCGCCCTGCTCTCGCTTTACGAGATTTCGCTTGCCATCGCCCGTGTGGTCATTACCGCGCGCGAGGGCAAGGAGGGCTTGTTCGTGAGTCGTCTGGACCTGTTCTCGGACGACGAGGACGACGAGGAGTAAATCGGTATGCACGAGGTTGGCATTGTCAACGGCATACTCGATACAGTGATTCGCGCGGCGCGTGGGGCGGGGGCCTCGCGCGCCGTTTTGGTAACGCTGCGTATCGGGGATATGACCGAGGTCGTGCGCGAGGCACTCGACTTTGCATGGGAGACATTTCGCGACGAGGACCCGCTCACGCGCGGCTGCGAGCTTGCCGTGGAGGAGGTCCATCCACAAAGCGAGTGCCAGGACTGCGGTGAGGTCTTCGATCACGACCGTTTCCATTGCCGCTGCCCTCAATGTGGCGGCGCCAACGTGCGCCTGCTGCACGGCCGCGAGCTCGATATCGCGAGTATCGAAATCGAAACCCCCGACGATTAGCCCGCTAGCCATCTGGTGATGGGGTATAAAGGGGCCAAAGTAAGGAGCGCTAAGTATGGCCGAGAAAACGATTGATATCGCATCGCCGATTCTGTCGCGCAACGAGCGCCTGGCAGATCAGCTGCGTCAGCGATTTAATGAGACAAACACCTATGTGATCAACGTCTTGTCGAGCCCCGGTTCGGGCAAGACCACCACGATCCTGGGCACTAACGAGCGCCTGCGCGACAAGGCTGGCCTGCGCTGTGCCGTCATCGAGGGCGATATCGCCTCGGATGTCGATGCCATCACCATGAAGGAAGCCGGCATGCCCGCCATCCAGATCAACACGGGCGGCCTGTGCCACCTCGAGGGCAACATGATCATGGAGGCCGTTGACGCGTTCGACCAGGCCGTCGGTCTGGAGAACATCGACGTCATCTTTATCGAAAATGTGGGCAACTTGGTCTGCCCGGTCGACTTTGACCTGGGCGAGAACCTGTCCATCATGATTCTCTCGGTGCCCGAGGGCGACGACAAGCCCATCAAGTACCCGGGCATCTTCCAGCACGCCGGCGCGCAGCTGCTCAATAAGGTCGACGTGGCCCCGGCTTTCGATTTTGACATGGATAGGTATACTAAGACACTCGATGACCTCAATCCGCAGGCGCCGCGGTTTGCCGTGAGTGCGCGCAAGGGCGAGGGCATGGATGCCTGGTGCGATTGGCTCATCGGGCAAATCGAGCAAGCAAGGGCGTAAGTCGGCCGCCATACGGGCGGGCGTAGCCGCAGAGACACGAGATAGGAGCCTCTTTTGAAGCTCATCATCGCCGAGAAAAACGACGCCGCGCGTCAGATCGCCGAGCGTCTGTCCACGGGCAAACCCAAAAAGGACAAGGTGTACAACACCGCCATCTACCGTTTTGAGTGGAAGGGCGAGGAGTGCGTGACGATCGGTCTTGCCGGTCACATCCTTGCGCCCGATTTTTGCGACAGCGTACTGTTCGATAAAAAGCTGGGCTGGTATTCGGTTACTGAGGATGGCGAGATGCTGCCGGCCGACATGCCCGATGGCCTGGCTCGTCCGCCCTACGACACCAAGCGCAAGCCGTTTCTTGCCGACGGTATCTCCATCAAGGGCTGGAAGCTCGAGAGCCTGCCGTATCTCACCTGGGCACCCGTCATTAAGCTGCCGGCCGAGAAGGAGCTCATCCGCTCGCTCAAGAACCTTGCCAAGAAGTCCGACAGCGTCATTATCGCCACGGACTTCGACCGTGAGGGCGAGCTGATCGGCTCGGACGCTCTTAACAAGGTGCGCGAGGTTGCGCCGGACTTGCCGGTCGCCCGCGCCCAGTATTCTTCGTTTACCAAGGCCGAGATTACGCAGGCCTTCGATAATCTCGTCTCGCTCGACCAGAACCTGGCCGACGCCGGCGAGAGCCGTCAGCACATCGACCTCATTTGGGGTGCGGTGCTCACGCGCTACCTGACGCTCGCCAAGTTTGGCGGCTTTGGCAACGTGCGTTCCGCCGGCCGCGTGCAGACGCCGACGCTCGCCCTGGTGGTCGAGCGCGAGCGCGAGCGCATGGCGTTTGTGCCCGAGGACTATTGGCAGATTCGCGGCATGGGCGCCGCACAGGGTGCTGCCGAGGATGACCGCTTTAAGATCGCTCACAAGACGGCACGCTTTACCGACAAAGACGCTGCCGAGACGGCGTACGGCCATGTCGACGGCGTTGCGACGGCAACCGTCGCCGCGGTGACCAAGCGCTCGCGCAAGCAGCAGCCGCCCACGCCGTTTGCGACCACCTCGCTGCAGGCCGCCGCCGCTGCCGAGGGCATCTCGCCTGCGCGTACCATGCGCATCGCCGAGTCCCTCTACATGGCGGGCCTCATCAGCTACCCGCGTGTCGACAACACCGTGTATCCCGCGACGCTCGATTTGGGTGCCGTGGTGAGTGACCTGGCAAAGATCAACCCGGCGCTGGCGCCCGTGTGCAAAAAGGTACTCGCTGGTCCCATGAAGCCCACGCGCGGTAAAGTCGAGACCACCGACCACCCGCCTATCTACCCCACGGGCGAGGGCGATCCGTCCACGCTCGACGGCGGCCAGCGCAAGCTCTATGACCTGATCGCCCGTCGCTTCCTGGCGACGCTTATGGGTCCCGCGACCATCGAGAACACCAAGCTCGAGCTCGACGTGAACGGTGAGCCGTTCGTGGCTTCGGGCGATGTGCTCGTGACTCCGGGCTTCCGCGAGGCGTATCCGTATGGACTTAAGCGCGATGAGCAGATGCCGCCGCTGGAGCAGGGCGATACGGTCGATGTGTTCGACATTAAACTCGAGGCCAAGCAGACCGAGCCGCCCGCGCGCTACAGCCAGGGCAAGCTCGTGCAGGAGATGGAAAAGCGCGGCCTGGGCACCAAGTCCACGCGCGCGAGCATCATCGAGCGCCTGTACGCCGTGCGCTACCTCAAAAACGATCCCGTTGAGCCGAGCCAGCTGGGTATCGCCATCATCGACGCGCTGACGCAGTTTGCCCCGCGCATCACGAGCCCCGATATGACCAGCGAGCTCGATGGCGATATGACCCGTGTGGAGCGCGGCGAGGATACCGAAGAGCATGTCGTGACGCACTCGCGCGCGCTGCTGGCTGGCGTGCTCGACGAGCTGCTCAAGCACACGCAGGAGCTGGGCGACGCCATCAGCGACGCCGTCACGGCCGATGCGCGCGTGGGCGCCTGCCCCAAGTGCGGCAAGGACCTGGTTATGAAGACGAGCGCCAAGACCCGCGGCAGCTTTATCGGCTGCATGGGCTGGCCCGACTGCGACGTGACCTATCCGGTGCCGAGCGGCGTCAAGGTCAGCCCGCTCGAGGGCGAGGCGGCCGTATGCCCCGAGTGCGGCGCGCCGCGCATTAAGTGCCAGCCGTTCCGCCAGAAGGCCTTCGAGATTTGCGTGAACCCCATGTGCCCCACCAACTACGAGCCCGACCTTAAGGTGGGTGAGTGCAAGGTGTGCGCCGAGGCAGGACGCCATGGCGACCTGATCGCACACAAGAGCGAAAAGAGCGGCAAGCGCTTTATCCGATGCACCAACTACGATGACTGCGGCGTGAGCTATCCGCTGCCGGCGCGCGGCAAGCTCGAGGCGACGGGCGAGACCTGCCCCGAGTGCGGCGCCCCCATCGTGGTGGTCAACACGGCGCGCGGCCCGTGGCGCATCTGCGTGAACATGGACTGCCCGACCAAGGAGAAGAAGCCCGCCCGTGGCCGCAAGACTGCGACCAAGGCGAGCACGGCGAAGAAGACCACGGCAGCAAAGAAGACGACGGCCAAAAAGACGACCGCCAAGAAGACTACCGCGAAAAAGTCGACCACCAAGAAGGCGGCCGCCGACAAGTAACCGAGCACATATCCGAGCACATATAGACACGGCGGGGCCGGGCGCGCATTTGCAT
>CABUSL010000104.1 GCA_902494295.1 uncultured Collinsella sp. | reverse complement strand
TTGCGTCGAAGGTGCCCGCGCCGCCCGCCATGCCTACAGCGTGGACGTACTCGTGCCCAACCGTCGCGAAACACTCGAGGCCTTCCCCGAGATTCCCTGCGATCGGACAACCATTGATGACTATCTGCGCCTCATGCTGAAAGGGGCTTCGAAATGAAACGCGCCTTTATGTCCGAACTCGCCATCGTTCGCACGCTCATCCCGAGCATCGCGGGCGTCGGCCTGTTTTTATTCGTCGTGCTGTCCCTCGCCAACACGTCGGGCGGCGACTCTGGCACAAGTGCCGGCGCCTGCGCGGTCAGTGCCATGTCGCCCATCATGGTCATGAGCTCGCTGGCCGGCTTCGACAATCAAAATGGCTGGGAGCGCTATCGGGCAACGCTGCCCCTCTCGCGCAAGGACATCATCTGCGCACGCTACCTGTGCATTATTGCTTTCTCGGCCGTCATGGCATGTGCAGCTACGCTTTTGAGTATCGTCGCCATCCCGCTCTTCAACAGCGTGGGCATTCCTTCGACGGGACAGACGGTCTTTGAAATCCCAATCGCCTCGGCAGCCTCGATGCTCATTTCCCTCATGATGGTGTTTTTGGCGCAGCCGCTGTTCTTTCGATTTGGACACATGGAGGCGCTGCGCCTTTCCGTCGGCCTGTTTGCCCTGATGGGCTGCGGTACCATGGCAATGCTGAGCTCTTCCAACCCCATTAGCAACTGGCTCATGTCGATTGCCGGAGCGAATCCCGATCCTGCCGTTCTGGGCTATCTGTGCGCAGGAATTGCCGTACTGGCCCTCGCGCTATGTGCAATCAGCTGCACCGTCAGCACCAAGGTTTATCGAGTACGCGACCTGTAGTCACGCGAGTCTCAATCCACGAAGGGCGCGATCGCCGCCCCTCCCCGCAAATCCGTGGCAAACGGCATGTCCCTGGCGTGCGCCACCGTACTACTTGCGCAGCGGTCTGGGCAGCGGAATGCCGGCGGCGATAACGGCGGCGATGATCATGCAGACGATACCCTTGAGCGGGAAGCACATGAGCAGCAGGCCCACGACCATGACGGGCTGGCGCATGACCGCACCCATCGTCGATGCCGTGCAGACGGCGACGCAAAAGACCGGATCGGCGCCGGTGAGGATGGCAAGGCCGTAGCCCAGGCTCACACCCGAGAAGATAACCGGGAAGAAGTGGCCGCCGCGCCAACCAAGGTTGATGAGGACGGGCGTCAGCATGGCCTTAACAAGACCGGTCGCGATAAGCACGCCGGCGGGAATGGTCAGGTAGGTTTCCATGAGCACGTCGGCCTGGGTCTCGCCGGCAAACATGGTGTAGGGCAGAACCGTGCCACAGATGGCGAGCGCCAGACCGGCTAGCATGGCCTTGACGACAGGACGCTCCCCTATTGCATGAGACAGTGCCTCGCTCGCATGCTCAGAGACAAAGTACAGCCATCCGCAAACGGTACCGACCAACGCCAGCGGAATGAGCCAGACAAGTTCCAGGTTGCCCACCACGGCAGCCTCGAACCTCGGCATGCCCATGCCGCCGCCCATGAGCTGGCCGAGCAGCAGGTAGGTGCCCAGACCACCGGCAATCGCAATGCCGTAGACCACCGTCTTTTGCGCCTTGGGCAGCTTGATGGTGATCTCGCCGGACGCGGACTCATCGTCGGCGTCTTCGCCCTGGCCGTCAGTACTTCCGGCAAGCGGCGCCACAAAGCCAAAGACGGGCGCGGTAAAGAGTGCCGTCAGGGCAGCCTGGGTGCCCAGCAGCGTGAGCTCCCTAAACTCGGCGCCAAAGCGACGCATGCGATCGCCGACCCAGCTGCACAGGCCCGCGATGACGCCGGTCAGGCCGGCCTCCGGTCCAATGCTGCCGCCAAACAGCAGCGGCAGCAATGCCGCGAGCGAAAGCTTGCCCAGATTGTCGTACGGGTAGCGTCCATCGCGCTTTACCTTGGCCATCACCTGGTTGAGGTCATCGGTCTTGGTGCCCGTCGTCTTTTCGTACAGACCGATCAGCAGGCCGCCCAGCAGGCAGACGAAAAACGGGTATGGCAGAAAGCCAAACGGGCCGCTGGCAAGCTCGGGCGAAGCGACGCCCAGCGCGTGTGGAATCTCGGTCCATAGATAGTCGATACCGTGCTCCATCGCAAAGAAGAACAGCCAGACTGCGGCACCTGCGAACGCACCGGTCACGGCAACGCTAACTAAAAACAGCGCGCGGTTTGTGGGTTTGGCAAGGTTATCCATCGGGTCCTCCCGCGGTCAAAGTCGACATAGATACGTTTTATTGTAGAGCGAGCGTTGCCGAACGAGCTAACCATCTGCGCCGCAAACGGCACCATTGGGATTCACAGTGGGGAAGGCTCAAGACTTATCCGTTGATAATCGAGGCAATCTCGCGCAAATCGTCGGCAAAGTAGATGCCGCGCTGGCGCCTCGGGCTCGAAAGCCCTTTATCAATCATGTGCCCGAGCAGTGCCTTGAGGTCGTTGTAGTAACCGTCCAGGTTATACAGGATGCACGGAGCACTCAGGTGCCCCAACGACACCGCGGACATGACCTCGGCAATCTCCTCGAGCGTGCCCGTCCCACCGGGAAAGGCGATGAACGCATCGCCGAGCTCAATCATCTTGGCCTTGCGCTCGGCCATATCGCTCGTCACGATAAGGTCGTCGATACCGTCATGCTGAAACTCGGCCTCGATAAAAAAGCTCGGCTCCACGCCCGTCACATGTCCACCTGCCTCGAGCACGCTATCGGCGAGCGCACCCATCAGGCCCGACTTGGATCCGCCGTATACCAGCGCGTGTCCGTTGGAGCCAATCCAGTTGCCCAGCTCCTGCAGTGCGGGCAGAAACGCTGGGTCGTTACCAACGCTGGCACCCAGATACACGGTGATATTCATATTCAGTCCCCCCCAATCGTGACGCGCGGCGCCCGTTCTAGCGTTGGCGGCGGCGATATTCGCGCACGCGGCGCGACAGGTCGGCGAGCTCGTCACGATCGAGCTCCTCCAAATGCTCAAGATCGTCCATAAAGCGCGCCATGGTGTCCTTTTGGCGCAGCTTGATGAGCGTATTGCAGTAGTTCACCGCCACGCCCGTGAGCATGGCGATGTAGAAAATGCTGATAACGCTCAAGACGACGGTAATAGCACGGGCGACCGGTGTTTCGGCCGGAATGTCACCAAAGCCGATGGTCGAGACCGTCTCAAAGCTAAACCACAGGCCATCGCCAAACGTGAGGGTCGTAGGCTCGGACAGCCAGACAGCCGTCGAGCACAGCAGGTAAAAGATAAGAAACAGGCCCGTGATGTGTGCAAAGCCAGCCTGTCGCAGCACATCGGCAAGCGTCCTCAACCTGTTCATCGCGACCCCTTTTCCCAGACGCCCAATCACATTCGCTCGATATTGTCCCACAACCGACAGTTAGGGACGTTCCTTTTGTGCCGGCAGAAAGGGACTGTCCCCAACTGCCGGGCGGGACCGTTTAGCGGTGCGGCTGCCGACTGGGCAGGCTGAGCTGGTATCCTTATGCGGTAATGTCTCGATTCGTTAGGATTGCATGTGAGAGCTTCCGCTGTCCTTCGTTCAGTTATATATCGCGCCCTGGCCATTGTGCTTACCGCGCTTGCCGCGCTGAGTTCTATCGCGCCTGTCCAGGCTTTTGCCGATGACTCTAGTCAGCAGGTCAAAACGGTCCGCGTTGGTTGGCTCGTCAACAACGAGGGCTTCCAGGACGGCATCCCCGGCGAGCGTCTCTCGGGATGGGGTTACGAATACCTCCAGACCCTCTCGTACTACACACCCGGCTGGCAGTACGAATACGTCTCCGGCACCTTCACCGAGCTTATGGAGAAGCTCGAGACGGGCGAGATCGACCTCATGCCCAACATCTCCTACTCCGAGGAACGCGCCCAAAAGCTGCTCTTTTCCTCGAACCCCGAGGGCACCGAGCGCTACTACATCTATGCCAGGCCCGAGCGCGACGATCTGGCCAAGGGTGACCCCCGAGCGCTCCAAGGCCTTACCATCGGCTGCAACCCCGGCGTTATGCAAACCTTCGTTGGCCAGCAATGGCTCGCCAACGAAGGAATCGCCTGCACATACAAGGAGTATGACGGAAACTCCGTTCTCTTTGATGCGCTGGCAAACGGCGAGGTCGATGCCGTCATCATGAACGACACGACCTCGTCGCCCAGTGCCTCCCCCATGTTCTACATTGGGTCGAGCGACTACTATTTTGCCGTCCCCAAAAGCCGCCCCGACCTGATGGACGACATCAATGCCGCCATGACAGCAATCGCCCGCGTCAACCCACGCTATAACGACGAAGTCAAATCTCACTACTCGGCCCAAAACAGCGGTTCATCATCGCTCAACGGCCCCGAATGTTCCTGGCTCAAAGCAAACAACAACACCATCACGCTCGGCTACATTACGGGCAAACTCCCCTACTGCAACGAAGACGAAGACGGCAAAATGGAAGGCTCGCTCGCATCGCTTGCGACGACGCTACACGATAAATTTGGCATTACGGTCAAAACCGTCGCCTTTGATAGCTACAAGATGATGTCAAAGGCCCTGTCAGAGGGAAGCATAGACGTTGCGCTGCCGGCATACCGAGATTACTGGTTTGCCGAGCAATCAGGCGTTGTGCAGTCGGTATCGTTGGGGACCATGTCCCTCACCGCCATCCACACCGGCAGTAACCTGAAAAAAGACCTTCAGAACATCGCCTGTACCAAATCATCGTTTGTCAACAAAAATGCACTTGAAAGTCTATTCCCCACAGCGACCGTAACCGAATACCAATCCGACGATGAAGCGTTCGACGCCCTCAGGAAGGGAACGGCGCGCTGCATCGTCGCTCCCAGTTCACGCGTAAAAACCATCGGTGACCGTTATGATCTCGAGGACTGCGAGACGGTCGAGCTCCCTGACACCTGTGACCTCGCGTGCTTGATGTCGCGCGGCAAGCCCGAACTGCTGGGAATCATCAACAAGGGCATCATCAATGCCGGAGAATCGCTCTCCGCAAGTAATTACTCCTCCACGTCGTACACGGCCCAGGAATCCAACACGCTTCAATTCCTTTATCGCAACCGCACCGCCATTGCAGCTACCCTCATCGGTATGTTGTCGGTCGGCATCGTCCTGCTCATCTGGGCGCTCGTGCGCGCTCGAACCGAGCGCAAAAAAGCCGATGCTGCCAACGCCGCTAAGACGGCATTCCTCACGCGCATGAGCCACGACATCCGTACGCCGCTCAACGGTATCCTGGGCCTTATCGAAATTGAAGAATTGAAGGAAGGCGATATGCAAGTCGCCCGCGAGAGCCGTGCCAAGGCGCGCGTTGCCGCCAATCACCTGCTCTCGCTGATCAACGACATCCTCGAGATGGGAAAAATCGAAGACCGCAAGCTAACACTGGAACATGCGCCTTTTAACCTCAAAGAGCTTTGTGACGATACGCTGGTGCTGTGCAAGCTCCGCGCGTCCAGTAACGGCATCACAATGCAGGACAATAGTCTGCCGTACGCCACGGGGCCATACATGATCGGCAGTCCCACCCATATCCGACAGATCATGATCAACCTGTTAGACAACAGCATTAAGTACAACAAGCACGGCGGCTCCGTCACCTTTAGTTCAAAGACCAAGCCACTCGATAACGGGCGCGCGCTCTTTTGCTTTAGCGTTTCGGATACCGGCATTGGCATGGCTCCCGAGTTTTTAAAGCATATCTATGAGCCGTTTGCCCAAGAAGGTGACGATGCGCGCAGCAAGTTCCAAGGAACCGGCATGGGCATGCCAATCGTCAAGTCGCTTATTGAACTGATGGGCGGCACCATCGAAGTCAGCAGCGAACTCCATGTGGGCACCACGTTCTACGTGGAAATTCCGCTCGATATCGACAAGAACCCCCGGGCGCGGGCGAATACGGTCGAGAGGGCGCTCGACTGCTCGCTCGCCGACATGAACGTGCTGCTCGCCGAAGACAACGAATTGAATGCCGAGATTGCCCAGACGCTGCTAGAATCCGAGGGCGTCGTGGTCACCCGCGCCGTCAACGGCAACGAAGTCGTCGATCTGTACCTGTCTCATCCCGCCGGCAGCTTCGATGCGATCCTGATGGACATTATGATGCCGGACATGGACGGCTACGAGGCAACCCGCGCGATTCGCCTGAGCGAGAAGGTCGATGCAGCCGATATCCCCATCATCGCGCTCACCGCCAATGCCTTTGCCGAGGACGCCAAGGCGGCACACGACGCCGGCATGAACGCCCATCTGTCCAAACCGCTCGACTTTAACAAGCTCAAAAACATACTCGCCCGCATCAAGAAAAACGGATCCGTTTCGCTATAGTTTTTGCAGCAACCACGCACGACCAGAAAGGAAGCCAACGATGTTTAGGCCCTTACGTCGAAAGAAACGCGCCATCACCGACGAGGAAGCGCGTAAACTGCTCGCCACCTGCAAGCGCGGCGTCTTTGCCGTCAACGGTGACGATGGCTACCCGTACGCCATTCCCGTCAACTACTTCTTTGACGCCGAGCACGACAAGATTTATTTCCATGGCGCCAAAGCCGGCCACAAGGTCGACGCACTCAAGCGCGATGACAAGGTCTGCTTTACCGTTTACGGCAACGAGTGGTACCAGGACGGCGACTGGGCTCCCTACGTTATGAGCACCGTCGTCTTTGGCCGTTGTCGCCTGGCGAATGACACCCCCGCGTTTATCGAGGACAAAGTCCGCCAGCTCGCCCTTAAGTACTACCCTTCTGCCGAAGAAGTCGAAGAGGAAATCGCCAAGGACATTAAGGGCGTCCAGCTCTACGAGATTACGATTGAGCATCTTTGCGGTAAGCAGATTCAGGAAAAATAAGCCTCAAGAGCAGACCTCACAAATAGCAATAGGGCCCGGTTCCAACCCACCTTGGAACCGGGCCCTATGCTTATGAAGCGTCGGCGGCGATGTGCGCTAACACCTCAACGAGCTCCTGCGAACTCACGGGTTTACTCAGGTGCGCGTCCATGCCCGCCTCACGCGAAAGCCTGCGGTCGTCGGCAAAGGCGTTGGCACTCACGGCGATAATCGGCGTAGTCGCGGCATCCTCGCGATCGAGTGTTCGAATTCGACGCGTGGCCTCAAGGCCGTCGATACCGGGCATCATGATGTCCATCAACACCACGTCGTACTCGTACGGCACGCTCGCGGCAAACATCTCGACGGCAGACTCGCCATCCTTAGCATGCGTCACGACGGCACCGGCACGGCTGAGCGTAAACTGCGCGATCTCGGCATTCAGATCGTTATCCTCTACGAGCAAAACGCGCAGGCCCTGGAACGCATCGCCGTCGCCCGCATCTACGCGAACTGCCTGAGGAATCTCGGAGCGGTCGCACTTCTCGAACGGCAGGCGGATGGTAAACGTCGTCCCCTGCCCCAAGACGCTCGTAAAGCTCATGGTTCCGCCCATAAGCTCGACCAACTGTTTTGCGATAGGCGCGCCCAGGCCAGTTCCCGATGAAGCGCCTTCCACCCGTTGTTCCTCGCGGCTAAACGGCTCGTAAAGGTGCTGTTGGA
>CABUSL010000103.1 GCA_902494295.1 uncultured Collinsella sp. | reverse complement strand
TGCCTCGCGCGCCACGCGCATTTTGAGCCGTCCGCTCGATCGCGGCATTGCTCATCGCGTCCATCGCATCGCCGCCGGCCACGATGTGACCTTCGATATCTTCGCGGACGGGCAGTGCTTCCTCCCCCGCTCGCTCTACACGCGCCTGGATGAGTTCTGCGGTGGCGACCCCCACATCGCGGCTTCGCTCAAGCGCACACGAACACCGATCGACATGGATATCGACAGCAAGATCAACGAGGTCGAGACACTCGAACGCATCGCCATGTACTGGCACAACCCGGCCGATCGCGACGCCATCGCGGCGGAGCTCGACACGCTCGAGGGCATTGAAGTCACGCGTTCGTACGCCATGAATATCGAGGTCATGGGTGAGGGCGCCACCAAGGGGACGGCCCTCACGTGGTTATGCGAGCACCTGGGCGAGCGTCTCGCCGACGCCTGGGCGTTCGGCGACAACATCAACGACATCCCCATGCTACAGGCAGCGGGCCACGGCATGGCCATGATCAACGCCGAGTCCGAAGACCGCGAGGCCGCCGACGCCATCACCGAATACGACAACGACCACGACGGCGTCGCCCGCACCATCATGGCCGCCCTTGCTTAGTCGTTGGGTAGTCATTGGGGACGTTCTTAAACGACTAGTCGTTGGGGACACTCTTCGCAAAAAGCTGCAAGGATTGTCCCCCACTGTCGGCAGAAAAGGAACGTCCCCATCTGCCGGATTAGGAGAGACTCTCCAGCACGCGACGGAGCTCCTGCTGGACGGCGTGGTCGCGGTTACAACCCACCACGCGATCGGCCACCGCCTTGAGCGCGGGGCGCGCATTTTCCATCGCGCAGCCCGTGCCGACAAAGCGAATGATCTCGTAGTCGTTCATCGAGTCGCCAAACGCCATGACCTCGTCGCGTTCGACGCCATAGTGCTCCATGAGCTGCTCGATTCCCGAGGCTTTCGACACACCGGGCTGCATGGCATCGATCCATGCGTTTCCAGAAGGCGCAAAGGTAAAGAGCTGGCCAAGCTCGCGCTGCAGTACGTAGGCACTGTCCATAACGGCACAGTCATCGCAAAAGATACTCGCCTTGATGATATTTACGCTGGGATCGGGCAGCTCCCAAATGCGCTCGGCATTGGGAAGGTCCTTATCGACCTCACGCACGAACTTGCACTCGTCATCGAGCAGGAAGGACTTGGTTCGGTCAAAGAGCGCAAGATGCAGATTGGGAAACGTCCTGACGGCTTGGGCGAGCCTTCGAATCGCCAGGTGGGAATACACCTCACGGTCCACCATCTTACCGTCGGCGTAGACTTGGGCGCCGTTAGCGGCGACAAAGTCCATCTTGTCGCGAACGGGCGCAAAGAACTCGCACAGGCGATCGTAGCGACGACCTGACGATGCAGCGAAATGCACGCCATGCTCGTGTAGCGCCAGAATCAGTTCGTAGGTCTCGGGAGGCACCTGGCCGTTTTCGTCAAGCAGTGTGCCGTCCATATCGGATGCAATCAGTTTAAACATAGAAAAGCTCCCTTCGGGCTTGTTGGAATCGAACGTGTATCCGATTCCAACGTACCCAAAGGGAGCTCAAATAAGACTCCGCGGGCGTAAACGTTACAAGGACCTGGCAAATAGCTCACACATGCCAGAGGTCCTACGGTCGCGGCGTCAGGCAGCGCGCCAAAGAGTGTCCCCGATGACTAGTCGTTTAAGAACGTCCCCGATGACTAGTCGGCGTAGGTGAAGGTTGTGACGTCGAACATGCCCTCGGGGCGGATGCGGAGCGTCGGGATGACCGGCAGGGGCAGGAAGATGATGCCCATGATGGGGTCGAGCGGCGGCTCAATACCCATGGCGCGCGCCTTGACCATAAAGTCGTCGTGCTGCGCAGCAACGTCCTCGGCCGTGCCTTCGCTCATAAGGCCACCGAGCGCCAGCGGAATACGCGCCACGACCTTGCCGTTGCGCACCAGCACGTGGCCGCCCTGGCCCACGGCCTCGACGGCAGCCATCATATCAGCCGCGCTGTCGCCCACCACGCACACGTTGTGCGAGTCGTGGCCGATCGTCGAGGCGATGGCACCGCCCGTGATGGTAAAGCCGCGCACCCAGCCGCGACCGATATGCTTGCCGACCAGGCCCAGGCCAGCGGGGCCGTCGCCATCGGCGCCCTCGGCCTGCAGCGACACGCCGCGGCCGTGGCGCTCGATCAGCATAATGCGGCGCAGGCCCTCGGCACTCTCGAGGCGAGCCATACCCGTGATGGCCTTGCCCGGCACCACGTCGATCACGGCCTCGCCCGGCTTAAAGGCATAGTCGAACACGTCGAGCGATAGCTTCGGCAGTTTAACGGAAGCGCGCAGCTCATCGGCAAGGGCCGCAACCTCGGCCATCTCGGGTGCAATCTCGCCCACAAAGGTGCCGTCCTGCGCCACCAGAGCACCGGCGGCATATACGCGATGCGGAGCCGTGGCAAACGTCAGGTCATTGAGTACCAGCAGGTCGGCACGCTTGCCCGGGGCAATCGCACCGCGCAGCTCGTGCGGGTCGCGGCAGCCGTGATCCAGGCCAAACGCCTCGGCCGTGGAGAGGGACGCCATGGAGATAGCGACCACGGGGTCGATACCGGCCTCAATCGCCACGCGGCAGGCATTGTCGATCATGCCGGTCGCAAGCGCATCGGAAGGGGCACGGTCGTCAGTCGCAAAGCAGCAGCGGCGGGCGCGAGCGGGATTCTCCAGCAGCATCGGCGACAGGTTGGCCAAGTCATGGCTGCACGTACCCTCGCGGAGCATCACGTACATGCCACGAGACAGCTTGTCGAGTGCCTCCTCGGGAATCGTCGACTCGTGGTCGGCGATAATGCCCGCTGCGGCATAGGCGTTGAGGTCCTTACCGGCAACGAGCGGCGCGTGGCCGTCAACCTGCTTGGACGGCGTCTGGTTGGCAGCATCGATGCGAGCACAGGTCTCGGGGTCGGCCATAAAGACGCCCGGCAAGTTCATCATTTCGCCCAGACCAAAAACATCGCCCGGATGCTCGGCAAAAAACGCCTGCATATCGGCAGCCGAAATAACGGCACCGGCCTGCTCGTCGGGCAGCGCGGGCACGCACGAAGGCATCATATACTTGATGGAGATGGGTGCGCGGCGGCCGTCCTCGATCATAAAGCGCAAGCCGTCGAGACCGGCAACATTGGCAATCTCGTGGCTGTCGGCAATGGCGGTGGTGGTACCGCGCGTCGCGGCCATGCGAGCATACTCGGCGGGACGGATGTTCGAAGACTCGATATGCAGATGCCCGTCAATAAAACCGGGAGCGAGATAGCGACCCTGGCAGTCGATGACCTCAGTTACCTCGTAGGTGCCAGCAGCATCGTCGCGACCATCGTAGAGCACGCCGACGATCACACCGTCCTTGACGGCAACGCTGCCGGGCGCCACACGCTGGCCATACACGTCGACGATCTGCGCATTGGTAAACAGCGTGTCGACGGGCACGCGCCCCTCGGCAGCATCGATCACAGACCTCATGACCTCAACGGACATACATACTCCTTTAACCGTAGAAAACGCTGCGGGGCGGACAGACCTTCACCGCAGCAAGCCAATAGCCATTGTATGCCCAAAAGAAAGTCCCGCTAACACCCCTTCCGCTTAACGGCACCGCCAAATGACCCCTCCGTCCCCAAGGGATCGTCGTAACCAAAAAAGGCCGCAGTCGGGATTCCCGGCTGCGGCCTTATTGCACTTGTGAGGTCAACTCGCTCGTTAGACCAACTTGAAGCCCTTGCGCTTGCCTACGGAGAGGGTGTCGCCCAGCTTGAGGGCGCTGGGATCGATGTTATAGCTCTTGGAAGCCACGGCCTTGCCGTTGATCTTGACGCCGCCGCCGTCGATATCACGACGAGCCTGGCCGGCGCTCGCCGAAAGACCCAGGTCCTTGAGCAGACCGGCGAGGTAGATCTGGCCCTCGTCGTTGACGGTCAGCTCAACGTGCTTCTCGGGGAAGTCGGCAAGCTGGCCCTCCTTGAACACGCGGTCGAACTCGGCCTGAGCCTCGTCGCCGGCGCCGGCGCCGTGGTAGGTGTCGCACAGGTCGCGGCCCAGTGCGCGCTTGAGCTCATAGGGATCGGCGGAACCATCGGCCAAGGCGGCGTCGATCTTGTCGACCTCGGCCGGGGTGAGCGAGCTGGCCAGACGATAGTACTTGCCGATCATCTCGTCGGGAATGGACATGGTCTTGCCGAACATATCCTTGGGAGCATCGGTCAGGCCGATGTAGTTGCCGTAGGACTTGGACATCTTGCGCACGCCATCGGTGCCCTCGAGCAGCGGCATGGTAAGCGCGATCTGCGGCTCCATACCCATCTTCTCCATGAGCTCGCGACCAGCGAGCAGGTTGAAGAGCTGGTCGGTGCCGCCCATCTCCACGTCGGCCTTGATCTGAACGGAGTCGAAAGCCTGCATCACGGGATACAGGAACTCATGCAGGGCGATCGGCGTCTGAGACTGGTAGCGCTTGGTAAAGTCGTCGCGCTCAAGGATGCGGGCGACGGTGAACTTGGAGCACACCTGCAGCAGGCCGGCCAGGTCCATCGACAAGATCCAGTCACCGTTGTGCACAATGGTGGTCTTCTCGGGATCCAGGATCTTCATGGCCTGGCTCACGTAGGTCTCGGCATTGGCCTCGATCTGCTCCTGCGAAAGCTGCGGACGCGTGGAATTCTTGCCCGAAGGGTCGCCGATCAGCGCGGTGCCGTTGCCGATGATAAGGGTGACGTTGTGGCCCAGGTCCTGGAACTGGCGCATCTTGCGCAGCGGCACGGCATGGCCCAGGTGCAGATCGGGGCTAGTGGGGTCGACGCCGAGCTTGATGTTGAGGGGCTCGCCCTTCTCAAGCTTCTTGCGAAGGTCGGCCTCGGGGACGATCTGCGCTGCGCCCGAGGTGATGATACGCATTTGCTCGTCAACAGACAGCATTGGGTATCCTCCTTTTGCTATAGCACCCTCGCCGAAAACGGCGGTGCTGGAAGTCCATAAACTCTCATATGATAACAAACTGACGCGACGCGGCACCTACGACAGGAAAATCCTCGTCCTGCCGCACGCGTCAACGGCGACCGGCAGACGCGTACCGTCATGTTCAACTAAATAGCGCGTTTGCTGACGACGAGAGCAGTCACGACAATGGACCTGCCCCGTCACATCGGTGGCGCAGACGCCCTCGGCGGTCAGCAGGCAGTGCTCGCACACCATAAGCTCGGGACGGTCGGCGTCGACCGGACCCAAGACGCCGGGTTCAGCAGCAAGTTCGGCAATACGCTCCGCATCATTGCCGAGCAACTCGGCCGGCAAGTACACCCGCCCCGCACCGAGTCCGCGCAGCCAGGCAAGCGTGGCCCGATTCGCGCAGAACACCGGCGCCGCCACGTCAAACGTCACGCCCAGCTCGCGAGCGATCACCACCTGTCCCAGGTTGCGGCAGACGACGCGCCCGGCACGCTGCATCAGTGAGCGGGTCCGGCCAGCGTCACCCGTGCGGCACACCTCGTCAAGCACCACAACGGCGTCGGACAAATCGAGTTCTCCGCGCGGGTCGGCATCCATCAGCTGCCAAGCAAAAACCATGCGAGCGGGAACCGCGCACTCCACCAACTCCGTCGACGCACCGCCATCCACCGCAACGTCCTCAAAGGGCAGCACCTCAACGGCACGCGCAACGGGCGCAATCGCATCCGCCTCGGCCCGCATGCGCTCCAACACCGCCGCCGTCTGATCCAACACGCCGGCGCTGCGAATCAGGTACACCTCGCAGCCCGCGTCCACCTTACGCTTGCAATGCACGACGACGCGCTCCCCCGCTGCGGCATCCACCGGGCAGGGCACCTGCGGCCAGCGCTTGGGCACATCGGGACGCGCGTCGGCACCCGGATAGAACCGAATCTCGAGCGTGTCACCCGCCGCCACGGCGGCATCGAGCTCGACGGTCACTTCCTCGTGGCCAACGGCCACCAGGCGTCCCACGCGCACACCTTGGTTGATCGCACGCTCAAAGCTCATAAGCTCGGCGCCCGAACGCCCCTGCAGATACGCGTCGGTAAACCCGCGGTTGAACGACCGGCCCAGCTCGCGTTCAAGCTCTTCCACGGCACCGGGGTCCCACGCGCCGTCGCACAGCATATCGAGCGCCCGGCGCCACACCCGCACCACGTTGAATACGTAATCGGGGTTCTTCATGCGCCCCTCGATCTTGAGCGACGCCACGCCGGCATCTACAAGCTCGGGCAGATGCGCAATACCCAGATAGTCGCGCGGGCACAGTAAGCGATCTCCCTCGAAGGCGACAACGCTCTGTCCCGCCTCGTCCACCAGGTCGTACACCAGACGGCACGGCTGCGTGCAGTCGCCGCGCATCGCAGAGCGCCCACGCCGCAGGGCCGAGAACTCGCACGCCCCCGAATAACCGATGCAAATCGCACCGTGGCAGAATACCTCGATGGGCACGCCCGTGGCACATAGCGCCGCAATCTCGTCGACCGCCAGCTCGCGTGCCGTCGTCACGCGCTCGACCCCCAGCTCATCGGCGGCAAGTCGCACGGCGCCTTCGCTATGAACGCCCGCCTGCGTGGACAGGTGAATCTCGACCCCGGGAATCGCCGCGCGCAGCGCGCAGGCCAACCCGGCATCGGCGACAATCAGAGCATCGGCGCCCAGCTCCAGTGCATGAACTCCCAACGCCACCGCGTCGGACAACTCATCGTCAAACACGAACACGTTGAGCGTCACGTACACGCGCACGCCATGGGCATGCGCCACGGCGCAGCCGCGCGCAAACTCGTCATCCGTAAAACCATGCGCGCTCACGCGGGCGTTAAAGCCGCCCAACCCCGCATAGATGGCATCGGCACCCGCGGCGATGGCCGCAAGCATCTGGTCGAGCCCGCCCGCCGGCGCCAGCAGCTCGGGCAGCGCCGCACCGGCAGCATCCAATCCAGTCTCGTATTGTCCGCTCGGCCCCATCGCCCGAATCGCCATCGGCAAACTCCTTACCAAGGTATGCATTCACTCTGAAAAATGCCGTCTTCCAGCATACACGAGGCCTCGCGCGCCCCGTTTGGTTTATCGTGTAATAACTTATGTCCATCCTGCCTCGACGACACATCCGCCGTCGGGCACGACATACCTGGAGGTCAATATATGGGTCCTCGCCAACGACAGGGACGCAGCCGTTCAAAGACGCATGCCCTGCCCATAATCCTGCTCTCGTTTTTGGGCTTTCTGCTGATTGCGGGCGTGGCGTTTGGCATCGGCATGGTCGGCAACGTCAACCGCTGGCTGTCCGATCTGCCCGACTACACCGACGCCAACGCGTATCTGGTGAGCGAGCCCACCGAGATCGTCGACTGCAACGGCAACAAGATCGCGAGCTTCTACACGCAAAACCGCAAGTCCATCACCAAGGACGAGGTCTCCCCCTACGTGCTGCAGGGCACCGTTGACGTCGAGGACGAGCGCTTCTACGAGCACGGCGGTATCGACCTGTGGGGTATCGCGCGTGCTGCGGTGGCAACCCTCGGCGGCGGGCACGAAGGCG
>CABUSL010000102.1 GCA_902494295.1 uncultured Collinsella sp. | reverse complement strand
CTTCGCCGAGTTCACCATCTAACCTACCAAAAAGGGACAGGTTTATTTTGGCAGGTTTTATCTGGGCAAACGTTGAAGCAGCAATGCAGCAAGCCGTTGCCAGCCGCGTTGAGAGATTCGTTTTTGAGAGGAGGCCCCGTGAACGCCTTTGACAGATATGCTCCGTTTATCCAAGACTTCATCTACTCCCACGATTGGGAGAGTCTGCGCTCTATCCAGGTTGCAGCGGCAGACGCCATCTTTAACACGCAAGATAATGTGCTCCTGACGGCATCCACGGCTTCCGGCAAAACCGAGGCAGCCTTCTTTCCCATCCTGACCGAGTTTTGGGAGAACCCGCCCGCAAGCGTGGGCGCCCTCTACATCGGCCCCCTCAAGGCGCTCATCAATGATCAGTTCGTCCGTCTCAACGACCTCTGCGAAGAGGCCGATATCCCTGTCTGGCACTGGCATGGCGATGTCTCGCAGTCGCACAAGGCTAAGCTCATCAAAAAACCGAGCGGCATCTTGCAGATTACGCCCGAGTCACTCGAAGCGCTCTTAATCCATAAGCACATGGCGATTCCGCGCATGTTTTGCGACCTGCGCTACGTGGTCATCGACGAGGTCCATTCGCTCATGCGCGGCGACCGTGGCGGGCAGACGCTCTGCCTTATCGAGCGGCTCTCGCGCATGGCCGGCGTGCAGCCTCGACGCATCGGCCTTTCTGCCACCATCGGCGACCCCGAGCGCACGGGCGCTTTTCTCTCACAGGGAACGGGGCGCGACTGTGTTATCCCCCGCTTTGAAGAACCGCGCCGCGTGTGGCGCATCTCCATGGAGCACTTCTACAACTCGGGTCCCCAGGCACAGCAGCGGGGATTCGAGAGCACGGGTCCTCAAGAGGCCGAAGTGCTTGCGTGCGAGCGTATCGAGGCGGCGGCATCCGCGGCACTGCCCGCCGGCGCCCAAGACATGCGTCACAGCGGACAGCTCACACAAGAGGAGCGCCGTCAACGTCGTGAGCGGGCACGGAGCAAGGCCGCTCCCAAGGACCGCCAAACTTCCTCGGCCCCCGAGGGCGAAGTCGACATCCCACGAGCGACCGAGCAGGCGCTTCTCAACCCCACCGACACGGCGCCCGACAACGCCGACCCCGGTATGGGCTATATCTTTGAGCATACGCGCGGCCGCAAGTGCCTGGTCTTTGCCAACTCGCGCGAGGAGGCAGAGGCCGTGTGCTCCATGCTGCGCAGCTACTGCGAAAGTCGACACGAGCCCGACCGTTTTCTCATCCACCATGGCAATCTTTCGGCATCGCTACGCGAGACGGCCGAAGAACTCATGCGCGATGAAGAGCAGGCACAGACAACCGTCACCACCTCTACGCTGGAGCTCGGTATCGATATCGGCCGTCTGGAGCGTGCGTTTCAGATCGATGCGCCGTTTACCGTCAGTTCCTTTTTGCAGCGAATGGGCCGCACGGGACGCCGCGACCTTCCGCCCGAGATGTGGTTTGTCATGCGCGAGGAAGAGCCCGAGCCGCGCACGATGATGCCCGAAACCATTCCTTGGAAGCTCCTGCAGGGCATCGCGCTCGTACAACTCTATCGCGAGGAAAAATGGGTCGAGCCGCCTGAGCTCGATCGACTCCCCTACAGTCTGCTCTATCACCAGACCATGTCGACCCTCGCCAGCACCGGAGAGCTCACGCCGGCCGAACTTGCCCAGCGCGTGCTCACACTGAGCTATTTCCATCGCATCTCGGCCGATGACTATCGCGTGCTGCTGCGTCACCTCATTAAGATCGACCATATCCAGGTCACCGAAGGCGGCGGGCTCATCGTGGGTCTCGCGGGCGAGCGCATCATCAACAACTTTAAGTTCTACGCCGTGTTCCAGGAAAACGAGGAGTTCACCGTTCGTAGCGAGTCGGCCGAATTGGGCACGATTGTCAACCCGCCACCGCCCGGTGAGCGCATCGCCATCGCCGGACACTGCTGGATTGTCGAGGAAGTGGACTGGAAGCGCCACACCGTCTTTGCCACGCAGGTCAAGGGCCGTGTGCCGGCCTACTTTGGCGACTGCCCCGGTGACATCAATACACACGTACTCGAGCGCATGCGCAAGACGCTCAACGAGCACGCGACATATCCGTACCTCATGGGTAACGCACGGGCTCGCTTGGCACAAGCTCGTCATACCGCCGAGATTTCGGGCGCGGGAACTAAGCCGCTCATCAACCTGGGTGGCGACACCTGGGTGCTCTTCCCCTGGTTAGGCAGCTACGCCTTCCTAGCACTCGAGCGCATGCTTAAAATCAAATGCGCCGCTGAGTTGGGCCTTCGCGGACTCGACCCGTCACGCCCGTACTTTATGCAGTTTAAGATGAAGGCCGACGAGGAGACGTTCTTTGAAGTGCTCGCCGCCGAAGCCGAGAAAGACTTCGACCCCATCGACCTCGTCTATCCCGGCGAGGTGCCTTACTTTGATCGGTACGACGAATTCGTTCCAGAAGAGCTCGTGCGCAAAGGCTTTGCCGAAGGCGTGCTCGACATCGAAGGCATGAAGCAGCGCGTTCTCGGCTGGCGCGACCACGCCTAAGACCAGTCTTTTTGGGACGGGGAGACTTACTTGTCGTGAAGGACGGTGCCGAGGAAGTCGGCGTCGAAGGGCACGGCTTCGGCAAAGGCGTAGTCACCGTCGCTGGCAATGAGCAGGTAGTTCTCCTCGCCGCCGAACTCCGCATCGCCACATGGGACCACCCAGGCGTGGGCGAATACCTCGAGCGCCGTGGCAGCGCAGTCGCGCAGGAACGTCACGTCGCTCCCCTCGTTTGCGCTCACGATATTGGCCGCGTAGATACCCCCGGGGTTCAGGCTGCCTCGCACCAAACGCAACGCCTCAACCGTCGCCAGCTCGCGCACGGGCTCGGCACCGCCAAAGCAATCGCTCACGACCACGTCGTAGCGACGATGGCCCACGCTCGTCACACCCAGATACGAGCGAGCCTCAGCGATTATCACCCGCAGGCGATCGCCCGCCGCGCGCTCCAGCTCATCCAGGTAAAACCAACGGCGCGCCAGGCGCGTAATCTCTCCGTCATACTCGATGACGTCCATGCGCAAGCCCTCGTGCGACATCAGGGCGAACTTAGGATAAGCAAACCCGCCACCGCCCAGCATAAGCATGCGGTCGATACCGTGACCACAAGCGTCACGCATCGCATCCTCGGACTCAAACACGTCGTCAAACGCACGATAGTACGCAAAGACGGGCTCCGCCCAACGCTCGCCAACGTAGCTTGCGCTTTGGTAGACGCCGCCCTGCACGAGCACGCGAATCTCATCGCCGCCCTCGTCGTGCACGCGCTTCACACGCGCCAACCCATTGCGGGTTCGCGCAACCTGCAGACAGGCAGCACGAACAGCGACAGCGGCCGCACCAAGCGCCGCGGCTCCCAGGGCAACGCCGGCAACGACACCGGCAGGAACACTCGGCTTGTTCATCTAGAGCTCCTTTTGCAGATAAAGGCCATGGTCATAAAATCCAAGATGGCGATAGTACTCGCGTGTGCCAATCGCGCTGATCACGTTGATGCGCGCATAACCCGCATCCCGGGCAATCTCGCACGCACGCTCTACGAGCAAACGCCCCAACCCGTGATGCTGCGCCGCCTGGCCTTGATCCCCCACGCGTGCCGCCATGCCATACACGTGTACCTCGCGAATCATCGCCTCGTCCGGCGTCGTCGGCAACTCGTCCGCATGCGCGGCAACAAACGAATGGTCGGGCAGCGACAACCGCAAAAAGCCCGCAATCTTGCCCTGCGGCGTCACCCACTGCAAAAAGCGCTCGTAAGTCACCGGCGTCTCGTACGCCACTTCCTCATCAAGAGATAGCTCATCCAAGTCGGCGCCCGCCGTGCTGATCTCGCGATAGCGAATCTCACGCACTGTCGCACCGTCACCCCGAGCAGCCAGGCGGTTCTCAACGAGCTGGCGCAGGTTGGGCTTCTTGTTGCCCACCATGATGTCATCGGAACTAAAGTCGCGGATCATGCGACTAATGCGGCAGAACGCCGGCGTCACCACGATGTCGTCGGCCAATACATCGAGCAGCTCTTCCTCGGTATAGGGACGCCACTCGCCGCGCTCATAGCAGCCCACCAGACGTGAACCCTCGATGAGCGCACACGGGTAGACCTTGACCTCGTCGGGCATAAAGGCCCCCTCGGTCATAAAGCACTCGTAGTCGCGCTTGTCCCCCTCGGGCGTGGCGCCCAGCAAGTTAAGCATAAAATGCGCGTGGATCTTAAAGCCAAACAGGCGCGCAAGCGAAAACGCCCGCTCGATCTGCGCCACCGAAATGCGACGCTCGTTGATATCGAGCAGGTGCTGGTCGAGACTCTGGATACCTATCTGGATCTTGGTGCAGCCCAGGCGGCGGATAAGCGTGAGGGCCTGCGGCGTTACAGCATCGGGGCGCGTCTCGATAACGAGCCCCACCACGCGATGCTTCGCCGTCTCATTGATGCGCTGCTGACGCTCAAGCTCCTCCATCGTTGCCGTCTGCCACTCGGCAACCTCGCCCCACGGCGTACCAGGGCCGTACAGACGACTCACCGCGCGGTTATAGCCGCCCACGGCAACATCCACACGCTCCTGCTCGTCGGCAACGCCGCTCGTAAGCTCAACCTCATCGGTCGCAATACCGGCAGCGCGATAGCGTTCGCGTCGCTCCGCCACCACCGGCGGCAGCGCATTGGCAGGAGCATCGTCGAGCAGGCGCCCCGCCTCGGCACGGCTGATACCCGGACGCGCCAACATGGGGTTGGCCGCCACGCCGGCCACGGCATCGTCATTGAGCGCGCGGAAGAGCTCCGACATAAACCATGCCTGATACCCTTGCGGATAGTCGCTCCAGGTACCGCCGAGCACAATGAGCTCAATCTTATCGGTTGCGTGCCCCATCTGCGAAAGCGCGGTCAAACGAGCGCTCACCTGCAAATACGGGTCGAAGCAGTTTTGCTCCGCACGGGCGCATGCCGGCTCGGCGTGCAGATAGCTCTTGGGCATGCGCAGATCGTTGGGACAAAACAGGCAATCGCCCGAGCACGGCCACGGCTTGGTAATGACGGTAATGGTCGCCACGCCCGAGGCCGTTCGGCGCGGCTTCATACGCAGCACCTGCAGCAGTTGACGCTCCAGATCGGAATCGACATTCCACGCAGCCCACCGAGCCGGCTCCTCACGTTTAACCCGCTGGTAGAACGGCAGCAGACGGCGCTTGGCCAGGTCACGTTTGTCGGCACCCTCGCGACGCGCCTCGGCATGTATCAGTTTGACGAGCGCTTTGTCGTCCACGGTCTCACCGCGACGCAGAGCCTCGAGTATGTTCAAGATAATCTGTTCCATGCCCCCATTGTAAAGGCAAAGGCGCCGGAGCCAGTCACGGCCCCGGCGCCTCCATCAAAGAGCATGCCTATATGTACCGATCTCCGAAAACCGCTGTCACTCCGAATCAAACGACATGTCGCCCGAACCGACCTCAAAACGATACGTGGCAGACTTGTCGCCGTTATCGAATTCAAGATCCAAAATGGTCTCGCCGTCGTAGCCAAGCGGAAGGAAATCGCTCTCGAAGTCGCCGCCGCCCAAGGTAAGGCTCGCCTTAAAGCCCGTCGAGTTCGGAACCATCATCTCCACATCGCCCGAGCCCACGCTCACGTCCATCGACTTCGCGGGGGCCTGGTAGAGCTCGAACGTCACATCGCCCGAACCGACCTTGGCATTCAGGGTGTCGGTCACGGTGCCCGCAAACTCAACGTCTCCCGAGTCCAAAGTCAGGTTGAGGTCATGGCACGCAATGTCCGTGACCGTCAGATCGCCCGATCCTACATTCGCTGTAATGCCCACCATGTTATCGGCAACTTCGCGCGGCAGTTCGACGGTAACCGTGCGGTCAATGGCGCGCTCGTCATCGCAATCGAACTGGCGAATTTTGAGCGTAGAGCCCTTGATTTCGGCCAGATTTTGGGTTGCCGCATCGAAGGCAACGGTCCCCGTTGCCACACGCCCGCTTTCAATTACGCGCACCGGCCCGCCGGAGACGTGTTTGATCTCGACCGTGCCCGACGTCACGTCCAAGTCAAGCGATGTGAACGCGTCGGCATCAAACGTTTCGCTCGAAAGCTGTTGAGGCCGAGCGGAATAGTTGCCGTTATCCAAGAGATCATCGTCGTCAAACATATCGTCAAAATCAGACAAATCGCCAGATAGAATACCGGTCGTACGCACCATATCGGAATGAGCCAATAGCCGCGAAGTGCCAAAGACAAGTCCGATGATGAGCACGAACGCTCCGATGCCAACGCCCAAGCGTACCTTTGATTCATGCGAAAGCTTCATCATTCATCACCCTCTTTGGCGATCGGGTCAGCGGTAGTCGCGGTAGCCACGTCAGTATCAACCGGAGCGGAAGCATTCTGAGCCCTAGCCGCCGCCGGCGCCGGACCAACCTGAATATCCCCGCGTGCCCAATCACCATCGAGCGCACGCGCAACCCAGTGATAGATGGGAATCGTAAAGAAGATCAGCGCGGCAAAGGGGCCGGCGCCAAACAGGAACATCAGCAAAAAGAACAGCAGCCAGCACACGGCCCAATACGGGAATGACTGGAACGGGCCCTTCACCGGAGTCGAGCCAACTGCGCCGCCACTCGTCGCCTGCGCCGTAGCGGCATTGGCGGCCTGTGCACTCCAGCTTGCCGCTTGCGCCGCCTTGGCCGCAGCATCACTCGCCTGTGTTGCCGCCTCGGTGGCACGTGCCGCCGCCTCATGGGTACGCGCGCGCTCTGCCGCCTCGGCCTCGCGCTGACGGGCGCGGTCCTTGTTCTCAAACTCGATATCGTCCTCGATCTCATCGCTCGGATTGAGCAGCTCGTCCAGGCTCACGCCATAGAGTTTGGCGAGCGAGATCAGGTTCTCGGTATCGGGCGAGCTCTCTGCACGCTCCCATTTACTGACCGCTTGGCGCGACAGCCCCAGCTTTCGTGCCAGCCCTTCTTGGCTAAAGCCTTTGCTGCGGCGAAGGTCGGCGAGCCGCTGCGCAGTTTCTACATTCATGGTTCCTCCTATGCTTTTGCCAGCCGTGCCGCCGGACCGTTTTTGTTCTTAGGCGCCTTGCACAGTTAAAAATGTATCCGCCACCGCCAAAAACATGCCACCTATTTTAGTGAGATTTTTGACAACCGGCGGTTGCGGGTGCATATGAGCTGCGGAAATGTGTCCAAACAAAGCAATGACCCGCAGCTCGGTTGTCCCCGTTGCGGCGTTAACGGTAGTATGGTCGTACTGTTTATTCCGCACCGCCAACGGAGGGAGTTCCGCGCCGTGAACCGCGATTTCGCCTCATCGCTCATCCAGCTCAACAACACGTTCTATCGCGAGCACTCCGCCTCCTTTTCCGATACGCGCCAGGCCCCGTGGCCCGGCTGGGTGCGCACCATGGACATCGCGCTCGAACAGCTCGACGTCGCCACGATCGAGCATCCCGTCCGCGTCTTCGATCTCGCCTGCGGCAATATGCGATTCGAGAACTTTGCCGCCGGCGGCACGCTGGCTGCCAAAGGCATGGACGGCACGAGCCCCTCGGCAGACGCCAGCTGCCCCTTCGAGTTCTATGGCGTCGACTCGTGCCAGGACCTGGCCATCGATGCACGCGGCCACGCCCTGCGCATTCCTAACTTGCACTTCCAAGAACTCGACGTGCTCGATGCCCTCATGAAGCTCAACCCCGCCG
>CABUSL010000101.1 GCA_902494295.1 uncultured Collinsella sp. | reverse complement strand
GACGAAGGAACTGCAACGGCGTCTTGCCCATTTTGCGAAGCAGGCCCACCAGCGTGATGAGGATGAGCGCAGCGGCGGGGACCACGGCGCACTTCACAAAGATCTCCCAGCTCCAGTACACCTGGAAGGGCGGCAGGCTGTACGAACCGTAATAGAGGCTGCGCATGGGCTCGGTAAAGAACACAACGCCGAGCGCAGTGCCCAAAAGCGCCGCGACCACGCCCACGATGGCGGGAAGCGCAAGGTAGTGCAGCACGATCTCGCGTCGACGATAGCCGCTGGCGAGCAGCGTGCCGATGATGGCGCTCTCCTCCTCAATGGTGGCGTCGGTGAGGACCACAAAGACGAACGCCATGATCACGATGATGATGTCGAGCAGCGTCATCCACATCATGGAGTCGCCGTCTACGTCGTCGCGTGCGTAGCCAATGCCCTGGTTGGAATCGGCGTCGATCAGATCGTCCACGCGCGCGTCGGCGTCGGTCAGCGCCTCGACCATATCCTGCTCGGCATCGATGCGGTCCGCGGTGGAGAGATCGCGGTCGCTAAAGGTAAAGGAGTAGGTGTAGGCGGGCGCACCGCCGGCGTCCTCGAGCGCGGCAAAGCCGGCGTCGGTGACCTCGGCCACGCCATAGGTGATGGTGTTGACCGTAAAGTCCGAGTTGTTGAGGAACAGCGCCTGGCTATCGGGCTGGGTCATGATGCCGCAGATGGTGTAGGTGCGGCCCTCGAGCTCGACCTTATCGCCCACGGCAAGGTCGTTGTTGGTGGCAAAGACGCGGTCGATGGCTACTTCGTCGTCCGTCTTGGGCTGCTTGCCTTCGCAGTAGGACGCGATATCGACTTTGGTACGGTGCGCGTAGGTGCGCAGGGTACGCTTGGTGCCGTCGTCGCCGGATGCCTTTTTGATGATGGCGTCGATGGAAAAGTTCTTGTAGAGCGTGACGCCGCCGGCGTCGCTGGCAGCATCCTCAGCGGCCTTGAGTTGATCGTCGGTAGCCTCGAAGGAGGTGGTCACGCGGCCGTCCTCAATCGTGTACGCATCGCGCATGTCGTCGATAAGGCAGCCGATGGAATGCGCCGCGAGCAAAAAGCCCGAGGTAAGGGCGATGCTTCCGCACATAAGCAGAAAGATGCCCAGGTACTTGCCGATATTGCGGCGCAGCTCGCGCGGGAGTCGTTTTGCGAGAGGTGCCATGGCGCCGCCTACCAATCGAGCTCGGCGGCCGCGACCGGCGACTCATTGAGCTCGTCCTCGACGATGCGCCCGTCGCGCAGGCGCAGCACGCGATTGGCCATGCGGGCGATAGCGGCGTTGTGGGTAACGATGATGATGGTGCAGCCGTACTCGTGATTGACATCCTCCATGAGCTGCAAGATCTCCTTGGACGTCTTGTAGTCAAGCGCACCCGTAGGCTCGTCGCACAGCAGCAGGCCCGGGTTTTTGACGAGCGCACGGCCGATGGCGCAGCGCTGCTGTTGGCCGCCCGAGACCTGGCGCGGGAACTTGTTGCGGTGCTCGTAGAGGCCCAGCGAACGCAGCAGGTCGTCGACATTGAGCGGGTTTTTGGACAGGTGCGCCGTGACCTCGATGTTCTCCTTGATGGTGAGATCGGGTACCAGGTTGTAGAACTGGAAGACAAAGCCCAGCTCACGGCGTCGGTATTCGCCCAGGTCGGCGGGCTTGAGCACGGTAAGGTCGCAGCCGTCCACCAGAATAGAGCCGGCGTCGGCATCCTCCAGGCCGCCGATCAGGTTAAGAAACGTGGACTTGCCCGAGCCCGAGGGTCCCAGCATGACGCAGATCTCCCCGCGGTTGATGGACGTGTCGATGCCGTCGAGTACCGTCAGGCGCGCATCACCGTCGCCGTAGTGCTTTTTGAGCCCTTTGACCTGGACATAGGCTTTCTGCGTTGCCATGGCATCCCCCATTGTTAGCCTTCTGCTACTTTAATAGGCTAATAGTAAACCTTGGCGAACTATTTTGGGGCGAGGCCTAGGATTTATTTCAGACTAGGCGCAGGATTTGGCGTGGGTGAGGGCTAGGCCTACGGCAGCGATGGCGGCGGCGAAGAGCACGGTGACGCCCAGGTCGCAGGCGATGTCGCCTAACACGGCAGACGTCAGGTCCGAAGCGAGCGCCTTGCCGATCGCGTCGTTCGCCCAATACGTCGGCACAAAGTGCGCCACCGTCTGCACGGCCGAGCCCATGAGCGACAGCGGCATCCAAGCGCCGCCCAAAAACGTCATGAGCATGCCGAGCAGGTTGCCCACACCGTTGAGCAGCTCCTCACGCGCACCCAGGCTCGAAAGGGCAAAGCCAACGGCCAGCGGCGTCAGCGCTAGGGCAAACGTTGCCGCCAGCGCCAGGCACACGCGGCCCACGCCGACCTCGGCGACCGCGCCGGCAAAGCCCACGACGCCCATCATGCTCGACACAAACCAGATGCAGACGGTGAGCACGGCGGCAGCCGCAAACACGGCAAGCGAACGCCGGCGCTCGGAAATTGGGCCGGCATCCATACGACGCACGCGCTCGGGCTCGTTCATGCCCGAGAACACCAGCCCCACCGACACGATGACCGACGAGATAATCGCGTACGCACCAAAGTTGAAATACGACTCGAGCGTGGCGGCAGCAGTCGAGTCGACCTTGACCCGCTCGATCTGGACCTCCGCGCGCTTTGCAGCGGCATGCTCGGCGGCCTTGGCAACGTCGCCGTTAGAAGCAGCGGGCTCAAGCGCCGCCGCAGCGCCCGCGAGCGAGATCCAGCGCGAGGCCTCGGCAGACGAAAGCGCCGCCGCCATGGTGCCGGCACCGTAGGTCACATCGAGCTTGGGCAGGGACTCCCCCACGCGGGCGGCTGCAACGAGGTCGTCCTCAAACCCCTCCGGGATAAAGAACACGCAGTCGGCGCTGCCCTTGGCGCTGTTGCTCTTGGAGAGCGCGTCCGCAAGGTCGTACGTGTCGTCGCCAACACCCGTGACCAGGTCAAAGCGCGACCCCAGATGCTTGGTAAGCGCACGCGAAAGATTGCTGTCGTCGCGGTCGACCACAATCACATTGGCGTCGTAGGGCTTGTACTCAGTGAGCTGCGACGAGTTCCAGCTCACCGATGCCGCGATGAACACACCCATCAGCGATATGAACACCGTATAGATGAGCAGGTAGAACGGATGCGCGAGCGCCATGCGCAGCGCAGTCTTAAAGGTGCTCATAGCGGCTCCTTCCAAAAATCAGCGTGGCGGCGGCAACAAACACCAGGGCCATCAGGACAAGTGCGCCCACGCGCACGGCGAAGGGACCCAGGTCCTCAAAGAAATACAGGCGGTTGAACATGTCGCAGATGAGCTTGACGGGGTTGAGCCAGCACTCGGCCGGGCAGGCGCGGGCAACGTCGTCGGCAAGTGCCATCGCCGGCTCGCCGTAGAGGCCGGCGAACAGGGCGCACGTGGTGGCAAAGCCCGTGAGGATGCCCGACTTGGACGCCTTGCCGCCCTTAACGGGAAGCGTGCCCACAAAGAGCCCCAAGCCCGTGGCGGCAAGCGCGGATGCAGCACCGCCCAGCAGGCACAGCCCCTCGCGCCCGCCAAAGTCAACGCCAACGACTAGGCGCACGTAGCTAATCGCGACCGCCATCGAGGCAAAGGAAACCAGCCACGAGCCGACAAAGATGCCGGCTAGCGACGCCGTCTTGGAAAGACCGCCCACACAGCGACGCGCACCAAGGCCCGACAGATTGGGCTGCAGATCGACGACGCTCAAGGCGGCAAACTCGGCAGACATCATCGCGACCAGGCCAAAGAGCGCGTAGTAGTAGACGACCGTACCATCGGGCGTGGTGCGTGTCAGACTTACGCGGCGGGTGCCACCCTCGAGCGACAGGGCGCGCGCAACCGCCTCCGGGTCGGCGAGCGCCGCCGGGTTGTCTTGGGCAATCTGGGACATGAGCTCGGCATTTTGTGTATACGAGCTTGCCACCGTCTCCAAAATGCTGCGGTCGGTGAGCACCGTCGACGCACGCGAGCTGTCATAGCTCGAAAGCAATGTGAGTTTGGGCGTGCCCGCGGTATCCACCGTGTAAATGCCCGCGACTTCGCCGGCCTTGAGCGCTTTGCGCGCGGCAGCCAAGTCTTCGTACTCGCTCACATCGAGCAGCTGGTCGTCGCCTTCCTTGGCAAGCGAAGCCGCCACGTCCTTAAAGGTCGAGGCGTCCCAGGCCTCGTCCGCCACGACGGCAACCGGCACCGGGTCGATCTTGCCGTCGGAGCTCAGGTTCGCGAACATAAACATGAACATCGTGGAAAGCGCGATGGGAAAGATCGCGCCCCAAACCCACGTGCTCGGCCGGCGCAGCAGCGTCTTGACCGTAATGATAATGGTGTTGAACATGGCTGCCCCCTAGTCGCGCAGCTCGCGGCCGGTGATCTCGAGGAACACGTCGTTGAGAGTCGGCGGCTCGCTCCACACGCGGCCGAGCGCCACGTCGGCAGCGCGCAGCGTGTCGAGGATGTCGACCAGGTTGTGCGGGCTCGCTTCGCAGGTGCAGACGAGCTCGCCGCCGGACAGCTCGACGCTGAGCACGTGCTCGTGGGCGCGCAGGCGCTCGACTGTGGCGGCCTCGACGGCGCCGACCTCGACAGTCACGCGCTCGCCCATCTGAATCATGCGCTTGAGCTCGTCGTTGGTGCCCTGCGCCAGCACGCGGCCGCCGTCCATGATCATGATGCGGCTGCAAATCTGCTCGACTTCCTCCATGTAATGGCTGGTATACACCACCGTGGCGCCCTCGTCGCGCAGGCGGCAGATGCCCTCCAGGATGGCGTTGCGGCTCTGCGGGTCGACCGCCACCGTGGGCTCGTCAAAGAAGATGAGCTCGGGCTTGTGCGCGATGCCGCAGGCAATGTTGAGGCGACGCGCCAGGCCGCCCGAGAGCTTGCCGGGGCGAAACTTGGTAAAGTCGCCCAGCCCGACAAAGTCGATGGCCTCTTCGACCAGCGCGCGACGGCGCTTGCGGTCGTTAACGTAGAGGCTGCAGAAATAGTCGATGTTCTCGCGCACCGTAAGCTCGTCAAACACCGCCACCTGCTGCGGCACCACGCCGATGCGGCGCTTGAGATCATAACGGGCGGGCGTCATGGGCTCGCCGAACAGCTCGATGGTGCCTTTGTCGTAGGCAAGCAGCTGCAGAATACAGTTGATGGACGTGGTCTTGCCCGATCCGTTGGGGCCCAGCAGGCCAAAGATCTCGCCGGGGGCGATGCTCAGGTTAAAGTGGTCGAGCGCAATAAGATCGTCATAGCGCTTGACGAGGTTTTCGACGTGGACGATGTCTGTCATGAGGCGGCCCTTCTGTTGGTCGTGGCCCGGTACAATTGCATCATCGCAGGAGCAGGCGGCGCGCACCAGTGAGCTTTGTCACGAGTGCGAGGGGGCGGAGGCGAAACCCCCGCTCGTGCGAGCGATCGACGCCGATTTGCCGCGCGGGAGGAATGTCACGGTTGCGCAGGCAGCCCCTCCACCGCGCGCGGATTCGCGTACAATACCCGTATGAACAGGCTTTTCGACAAATCGATCGTGCTGGCGTGCTGTATCGCAGCCGCCACGGGTCTTGCTGTGGACGCTCGCCTGGTCGCGGCGTTTTGCCTTGGCGTTATTGCCACTTCGCTGGCCGAGGTCGCACAGGAGGAACGCACGCGCCACACAAGCGAGGCCGCGAGTTACGCTTACATCATCGCGGCCGTCTTCGTGCCGCCGTTTGTGCCGTTTGCGCCTCTCGCCCTCTATGACATCGCGCGGCGCGTGCGCCGTGAACGAATCTGGCCCGCGCTGGCGATTGGCGCCGTGTGTGTCTGCGCGCTTGTCGCGGACCTTCGTGGCGGCGTGCTCACCACCCGAACGCTGCTGTTAACCGCCATCCTTTCGGTCGCCGCCACGTTGCTGTCGCTGCGCACCGCGCAGCTGGAGCGCGAACAGGAACGCATGCGTCGCATCCGCGACAAGCTGCAAGAACGCGCCCTGGCACTCGAGGCACGCAACCGTGACCTCGCCGACCGCCAGGACTACGAAGTCGAACTCGCGACGCTCGCCGAACGCGCCCGCATCGCGCGCGAGATCCACGATAACGTGGGCCACCAGCTCACGCGCGCTTCGCTTCAAACCGAAGCCCTGCGCGTGGTCCATGCCGACGAGCCCAGGGTTGCCGCCGATTTCGCCGACGTCAAACGCACGGTTGACGAGGCGCTCCAACTCGTGCGCGCCAGCATCCACGCGCTCAACGACAATGCGACCAACCTCTCCGTGCAGCTCGAGCGCATCGTTGAAGGCGCACGCTCGGACAGCGGTCCGCAGATTGAGCTTGAGGTTTTGGCCGAGCATGCACCCGCCAACGTCGCCAACTGCTTTGCGGCGGTGCTGCGCGAGGCGCTTTCCAACGCCATGCGACACGCCCATGCCAAAACCATTACCGTGCGGTGCATGGAGCATCCGTCGTTTTACCAGCTCGTCGTTACCGACGATGGAACGGGCGGGGTTCGAACAAGCGCCCGCAGCGCCACAGGGGGTATGGGGCTCGCCTCCATGCGCGAGCGTGTCGAGGCGCTCGGCGGCACTTTCACTGCCGGCTCGCGAGTCGGCGCCCCCGGATGGCGCGTATTTGCCACCATTCCCAAGCAGCAAGGAGATGAGGGCCGATGAGGCTCATAGTCGTCGACGACGACCGTCTGGTGGTCGATTCACTCAAGATTATCCTGGGCGCTAAGCCGCAGATAGAGGTGGTGGGCACCGGTGCCGACGGCGACGACGCGGTGGCGCTCTACGCCGAGCACGCACCCGATATCGCGCTGCTCGACATTCAGATGCCAGGGCGCGACGGCCTTTCGGCGGCGCGCGAAATCCTTGAGCACTACCCCGCGGCACGCGTGGTGTTTCTGACGACATTCTCAGATGACGAGTACATTGTGTCGGCGCTCAAGCTAGGCGCCCGCGGTTACCTGATCAAGACCGATGTCGCCGCCATTCCTCCAGCGTTGGCGCAGGTCATGGACGGCAAACGCGTACTCGAGGGCAAGGCGATCGAGGATATCGACTTTGATGGGGCGGGGTCCGAGGCCGACACGCCTCGCCGGCCCGCCGCCTTTGCCAGCCTGACCGACCGCGAGTTCGAAGTCGCAGAGCTCATCGCCCGCGGCCTCGACAACAAGGAGATTGCCGCCACCGCCTACATGGGCGAAGGCACCGTGCGCAACCACATCAGCTCAATCCTTGCCAAAATGGGCCTGCGCAACCGCACGCAGATCGCCATCGCCTACCTGCGAGGGTAATTACCCGACGACCGACCGCCCCGGCATAGCAAAATGGCCGTTATCGATTTAATGCCATTTCAAAACCATGCCGGATTACTACGATGAATCGCCCGCCTTCGACCACGGTAAATTGCGCGCTTGCAAAACCGCAGGTAGAACGCTTGCAATATTTAGAAAAATGCAGTCATGGTCGGGAATGTCGAATTCATCGTAGTAAACCGACATAGTTTTGTTCGGGCGGCCCTGCACGAGTGCCCCTGCAAGCCTCGCGGGAGCAAAATGATCCGTCTTCCTCCGTCCCCAAGGGATCAGCCGGAACCGCGCGCCACGAAATCGGCCCATCTACTACGTTTGACTCGATACCCCTGACCATACCTTCGTTTTGAACAAAACCGCAGGCATTCTACCTGCGGTTTTGTTTTCGCGCTTTTTGGCATGGTTGGGGGTAAGGGACTAAACGTAGTAGATGGGCCGGTTTCGTGGCGAACCCTTCTTGCCTACGCACAAAAGCGCCGCCACGGAGGAGGGAGATACCTCCGTGGCGGCTGGGGG
>CABUSL010000100.1 GCA_902494295.1 uncultured Collinsella sp. | reverse complement strand
CGTACGGGCTAGCTGTATGTGCTAACCCGCATCAGATAATTACTACGCTGATAATGTTTAGCTGATGCGTGAACATGTCTAAGAAATCCTCTTCAATCATGATGCGAACGATCCGTGCGTGTTCACATCCCCCAGTGGTTGAAAAGGAGTATGAAACTTTAGTTACCTAAAGTCAACGCAAATTTGTAATGAATTTTCAACTTTTTTGGATTTCTCGGTATAAAACGCCACTGACCTCGGACTTTACCCGACAAAAGTTTTTGCATGAGAGATGCCCCTGAGGGCCGCGGGAGCCGGGCGGCGCATATGAACTTTCCTGCTCTACAGTCCTGCGCAAGACGGAAAGCACATTAAGTGCTTTCCTTTGCGTGCGGAACTCGCGATAAAGTTCATATGCGCCGCCCGGCTCCCGCGGCTCTCAGGGGCTCCCATCCCAAATGCGGAGCAAAGCTCCGCACACCAACTTTTTCTTTCAGCTAAAGAACGCCGGAAATTCGACACTGGCTTGTTAACTTTGCTGGACGTTGTCGACGCCAAACCAGCTCAGAAGCTATATTGACACAGAAAGGTCCCCGGACGGAGGGGCCGGATATAAGGTTTATCGCGAGTTCCGCACGCAAAGAAGGCCACTTAATGTGGCCTTCGTCTTGCGCAGGACTGTAGAGCAGGAAACCTTATATCCGGCCCCTCCGTCCGGGGACCGCGCCGTACCAGCTACAGCGTCATGTTCGGATCGGCGTCGACGTCGAACGGCGAGATTTCACCTCGGTCGAATTTACGGCGGGCGACCTCCGCGATCATGGCTGCGTTATCGGTACAGGCAGACAAGGGCGGCACCGTTACGCGAATCCCCTGACGTCCAAGCTTCTTGATCATCATCTCGCGCAGATGCGGGTTGGCCGAGACGCCGCCGCCGATGCAGTATTCCTTGCATCCGGTAGCGTGCAATGCGTTTTTGGCCTTCTTGTACTGCACGTCAAAGACAGCTGCCTCAAACGAAGCTGCCAGATCGGGCAGGTGAATCGTGCGCCCGGCCTTGGTCTCCTGTTCAATGTAGAGCGTCACAGCGGTTTTAAGGCCCGAAAGCGAGAAGCGATAGTCTCCTCTGCTGTTAAGCGCACGGGGGAAATCGATCGCCTTGGGGTTGCCCGTCTCGGCCAGCTTGGAAATGATGGGGCCACCGGGATAGCCCAGACCCAACGCCTTGGCTACCTTGTCGAAGGCCTCGCCCACAGCGTCGTCGAGCGTCTCACCGAGCACCTCGTAGTCGCCCCACGCCTTCACGTGCACGAGCATGGTGTGCCCACCCGAGACAAGCGTGAAGATAAACGGCGGTTTGAGGTCGGGTTGCGCCAGCAGGTTGGCAAACAGGTGCCCCTCCAGATGGTTGACGCACACGAGCGGCTTGCCGGCAGCGTAGGCAAAGCCCTTGGCGAAGGCGACGCCAACCACGAGCGCGCCCACCAGGCCCGGGCCCTGTGTCACGCCCACGGCGGCAAGCTCGCTGGGGGCAATGGCTCCATCCTCAAGACCAAGCGATGCTGCGGCATCCTCGAGCGCCGCATCCACGACACTCACAATCACCTCGACGTGTTTGCGCGAGGCGATCTCGGGCACCACGCCGCCAAAGCGGGCGTGAAAATCAATCTGCGTTGACACCTGGTTGGCCAGCATATTGCCATCCGCATCGATAATCGCCACGGCCGTCTCGTCGCAGGAGCTCTCGATAGCGAGCACTAGGCGGCGGCGCTCAATTTCGGCACGCTCCCCCTCGGAGCGCCCAGGCGCAGGCAGCGGCCACACGCGCTGCTCTGCCGCCGTCGGCTCGGGCGAAGCATTGTCGACCGGAAGTACCAGGGGCAGCGGGGCCGTCATGACGATGGCGTCCTTGCCGGCACCATAGTAGCCGCGGCGACGGCCAGCCTCGGTAAAGCCCAGAGCGTTATAGAGCGCAATCGCTCCCTCGTTGCCGTCCTCGACCTCGAGCGAAGCCGTGGTGCAGCCGAGCATCTGGGCATCATAGCTCACATGCGACAGCAGCTTGCGGGCAATGCCCTCACGGCGATGTGCCGGGTCGACGGCGACATCCAGAATCTGCACATCACCGTCCACGACCATACCGCCGGCAAGGCCCAGTAGCTTGCCGTCGTCGTGTGCCACCCACCAACTACGCGGCGCAGCGACGTCCTCGCCCAGTTCGGACAGGAACATGCCCGGCGTCCACGCCTCGTGTCCGGCACCTTCAAAGCAGGCAGCCTCCAGCGCGCTCGCGCCCTCGGCATCCGCCGCGCCCATGGGACGGAACTGCAGATGACGACCGGCGAGCTCATCGGCAACGCCCGTAATTCCGCTCCGCGCACTCTCGGCAAGACCAAGACGCTTGCGCTCGTTTTCCTCGGCATCCGAAAGGCGCGTGTAAATCGGCAGGACGCGGGCCGGATCGCCGTCACCCGCAGCGTGCGCGAGCAGCAAGCCCTCGCCCGAAGGCCACCACAGGTCGCGCTCCACGCAGCGGGCGGTCTCGTCCTCACCCAGCAGCTTGCCATAGCGCACGAGACCGTCACCGGTCAGCTGAACCTGGTCCCAGTCCGCCGCTTGGCGCCACTCATCGAGCGCCACGGCGGCCTTGACCACGTGTTCGCGCTCAAATTGACGCTCGGGACCCTCATCGACCAGCATATACAGCGCCGGATATACCTCACCGCGCATAGCATCGGCCAAGATACCAAGCTTGCCGCGCACGCCAGCCTTCCACGCCGTCCAAGCGCAAGCGTCGAGCGTCGACACGCCCAGCAGCGGAACATTGGCACCACGCGCGAGGCCCTTGGCAGTGGAGATGCCGATGCGCACACCCGTAAAGGACCCCGGGCCGCGACCGACCACATAGCAACCAACATCGCTGCGATCCAGACCGGCTTGAGCCAGCACGCCATCAACGGTATTCACGAGCCCAACGTTGGCGTGACGGCGACACATGTGGTCGCCACTCACGAGCTTCGTCTCGCCCGTCTGCCCATCAATCCAGCTTGCCGCGCAGGCAAGCATGTCGGTCGAGGTATCGAGCGCCACCACCAGCGCGTTGTCGTTATGCAAGCTCATCTTGTACAGCCTTATCAATCAAATGGGAAAGCTCCATTGCGCGGTCACCGTGCGCCTCAAGCGTTATCGTTCGCACATCGCTGTCGCCCTCATCACGCCTGAGCGTCACCGAAAGATACTCATCCGTCAGCTCGTCCTGGAATTGTTCGCCCCATTCCAGCAGGCAAGCACCCTCATAGCCCAGCACATCGAAAATGCCCGTATCCTCGAGCTCGTAGGCATGCTCCAGGCGGTATAGATCAAAGTGAAACAGCGGAATACGACCTTGATCGTGAACGGCCATGAGCGCAAACGTAGGACTCGTAACCATATGCCCATCGCCCAGCCCGCGCGAGACGCCCTTGGTAAAGTGAGTTTTGCCCACTCCCAGGCCACCGGTCAGGATGAGCACATCGCCGTCCTCAAGGCACGGTGCAATTAGCTCGCCAAAGTACTCCGTATCGGCAGCGCAAGTCGTTTTGTAAGTACCTACCCCCAGGCGCTCCAGGGACATATATGCTCCTTATTATTCCGAGGCGTCCTCTGGTGCGGGATGTCGCTCCAGATAGTCGCCCAGCATCTTAAAGTCTTCCTCCAGCAACTCCTGCCACGCCGGATTGCGTAGCGCTGCTGCCGGATGGAACGTGGGCATTACTACAAAATGCCCCATCTGGTGAAACCTGCCGCGCAGCTTAGTAATGCCAATCTCGGTCTTAAGCACAAAGTGCGTCGCGGGGTTGCCGAGCGTCACGATAATATCAGGCCAGATGCTTCGAATCTGCTCACGCAAAAACGGCGAGCAAGCCAGCACTTCCTCGGGACGCGGATTGCGGTTTCCCGGCGGGCGGCACTTAAGCACGTTGGCAATGTAGACGTCTTCGCGTTTGAGCCCCGCCAGCGACAAAATGCCGTTGAGGTCCTCGCCTGCCGCCCCCACAAAGGGCTCGCCCTGCAAATCCTCATTGCGGCCCGGCGCCTCACCGATAAACATCACGCGAGCGCGGGGGTTTCCCACGCCAAACACGATATTGTGACGCGACTGGTAGAGCTGGCAGAGGTGACAATCGCCCAGAACGGCCTCAATTTCCTCGAGTGCGACCTCACGTGGTGCCTGATGGGTATGGCCGGGGATGTGCATGACGCCCATAGCGGCTCCTACACGTAGACCTTGTCGAGACGCATGCCAAAGCCGCAGGCGACCTCGTAGTTAATCGTTCCGCGCAGTCGGGCCATCTCGTCCATAGTGATCTCGGCATCGCCATCGCGGCCGACAATGATCATCTCGTCACCATACTCGGCCTCGGGAATCTCGTGTGCCGGGTTGGACTGAATGGCGACCATAAACTGGTCCATGCAGATATTGCCAACCTGATGCACGCGCTCACCGCGATACAGCACATCCATACGATTGGAAAGCGTACGCGATAGGCCATCGGCATAACCGATCGGCAGCGTGCAGATCTGAACGCGCGTACGCGGTACGCGGTAGGTAAAACCGTAGCCCACGCCCTCACCCATCGCAGGGTGTGCCACGCGCGTCACACGCGCATGGACGCTCATAACGGGATCAAGCTGCATCACGCGGCCACTCAGCTCGCACGGCTGCATGCCATACAAGCCAACGCCGGCGCGGATCATATCAAAATGCATCGAGGGGTCGAGCATCGAGGACGGCGTGTTGGCGCAGTGCACGATACCGCACTCAAAACCCGCATCCTTAATGGCCTGAACGGCCTCGGTAAAGCGCTGACACTGCAGCTTGTAGTCCCAGCCCGAAGGTTCATCGGCCGTGGCGAAGTGCGTAAATACGCCGTCGCGCTGAATACCGCGATGGAAATTTATACCGCGGACAAAGTCGAGCACCTGCGTGTAGTGAACGCCGATACGATTCATGCCCGTCTCGATGGCGAGATGATACTTGCCCACTTTGCCCGCCGCGACGGCACATTCGCCATACGCAAGAGCAAAGTCAGACGTATAGACCGAGGGCATGATATCAAACTCGAGCAACGTCGGAATGGCCTCGATAGGCGGCTCGCTTAGGATGAGGATGGGTTTCGTAATCCCGCCCTGTCGGAGCTCAACGCCCTCGTTAACCGTCGCCACGGCAAACATGTCGGCACCGGCCGAATACATGATCTTGGCGCACTCAACAGCTCCATGACCATAAGCATCGGCCTTGACCACGCAGCACAGGCGCTGACGTGGATTCAGCAAGTTCTTATAGGCCCTCGTGTTGCGACGGAGCGCCCCGCGGTCGATCTCGACCCAGGACCAGCGCGTCAAATCGGCTTTATTCATGATTAGTCATCCGACCCTTCGTCCATGATTCCCAGATCTTCGAGCGCATCCTTCGCCGCCAGTTCCATGGCAGGACCGATCAAGTCGATAAGATCGGTCGCGATGACGCTCTTCTCACCATACTCCGTCGCCGCGGCAAAACCGGCGTAGCTGTGAAGTGCGACGGCGTACGAATACAGCAGCTCCCAACGATCCATCTCGTCGCGCATGGTGGCAAGCGTGCCAGCCAAAATACCCGCGAGAACATCACCCGAACCGGCAGTTGCCAGAGAAGCCGGACCCGAGAGCGGCAGCAGCACACGCTCAACGCCACAGATAGCCGTCGTCGGTCCCTTGGCAATGACCACCAGATTGTCGGAGCCTGCAGCCCAGACAACCTTCTGCGCGGCCGCAATCGCGGTACCAAGGTCGTTCACCTCGTCACCGGCAACCAGACGCGAAAGCTCACGATAGTGCGGCGTCATAACCAACGGCTGCTCGCGACGATACATCTCGGGGTTACTATCAATACCGTCAATGGCAATCTTAGCAAGGCAGTTGAGTGCATCGGCGTCCAAAATAAGCGGTACATCAAGCTCGAGCAAGCCCGAAACCACCTGCATAGCGCCGGCAGACGTCGTCATACCGGGACCGCACAGCACGCAGCTGTACTTCTTTGCAATCTCGCACACCGTCATGCGCGCAGCGGCGCCAAAGGAGCCGCGGGAATCAGACGGAATAGCAAAGACGGGAATCGAAGGAAGTGCCATGCGAATGAGATTGGCGCAGGCGTCAGGAGCCGCGACTGCCACGTAACCAGCACCCGCGCGAGCTGCAGACTTGGCCGCCATAATGGCAGCACCAGGATATTGCGCAGATCCGGCGACAATAAGCACAGAGCCACGGGAATACTTATCGATATTCGATGGTAGCGGAGCAAAGTAATCAACTAAGTCACCGGGCTCAACAATCTCGGCGGCGTGGTCGACATCATCGATGACCTCGTCAAGACGGTCGTAAAGATTGCCGCAGATCAAATCGCCAGCATACTCAGGGCCATCAGCGCTATACAGACCGATCTTGGGCGCAATCATCGTCACCGTACGCTCGGCACGAATGCAGTCGTCATCAACAACGCCCGTCTCGGCATTCAGACCCGAGGGGACATCAATGGATACGACACGATCGGCGCATTCATTGACCGTAGGAATCCAAATGGAGAACGGCGCACGCAGATTCCCGTGGAAACCGGTACCAAAAATGGCATCGACAACAACATCGGCCTTATCGATCAAAACCTCGAGTTCGTCACGCGAGGGACCGACGCAAACGTGCACATCGCGGCCGGCAGTTCGACGAGCAACATGACGTGCCAGAGCAGCAGGAATCTCATCCGGCTCAACCGGAGAAACGATATCCACGTCCACACCCTTGTGGCTCAGGATATCGGCGGCAACCCAACCGTCGCCGCCATTATTACCAAAACCGACCAGAACGAGAACCCGATCGGGATTGAGCTTCAAGACCTCGTTGGCGGCAAACTCACCCGCTAGCTCCATAAGCTCGGCCTTCGAAGTCCCTTCGCGTTCGATGATATCCTCGAGACGAACGACTTCTTCGGTACTCAAAACCGGTTTCATCTATGCTCCTAGCGTATCTTGCGAAGCATCGCCCAGGTGCTCCGTCAATGCTGAATTCTGCAGCTGCTCAAGCTCATCTAAAACAGAGCGAGCCTCTTTAAATGTCTGCGCTACGCGTTCCTTGGTGCTCACCTTTTCTTCCTTAGGCTTAGGTCGAGCATCTTCGGTAATCGCGATGGCATTCGCAACGGCTAAGTCTCCTGTAAGCGTAATGGAAAGAGCGACCTCGACAACACCCAAATCCTGGGCGATTTCGAGAGCACGACCAGAAAGCAGAGCCTTCGGTTTGCCGAGTTTATCGCGCGTTACCGAAACATCCTTGCGACCCACGCCTTGACTAAAACCCGTGCCAAGAGCTTTAAGCACCGCCTCGCGCGAAGCAAAGCGGCTGGCATAGTGAGCAGCGGGACGCGATGATGCATCGCAATAAGCACGCTCTTCTTCGGTAAACACACGCCGAGCAAACGACGGCGTCTTTTCAAGAATTGATTTCATGCGGGAAATCTCGACGATATCAACGCCGATACCAGCTTCAGCCATGTTCACCTCCATATCGCACAGACTAAGTTATTGTAGCCCGTTCACAGAAGATGCGACAAACGAGGGTTATAAAACACAGCTACTATGTGAGACAAAAGCCCGCAAACGAAAAAAAGGGGAGGCCGCGAGGCCTCCCCCTTCTTCAGTCCAAGCGTACGGCTCGGTGCCGTCCACCGGTCAGCGGCGCCCTGGCCTCCCACGGGCTGGCCCCGCAGTACTCTCGGCGCGATGGGGCTTAGCTTCCGGGTTCGGAACGGGACCGGGCGTGCCCCCCATGCTCTGGCCGCTGACCGGTGGGCGGCGCCCACCGTTACGGTGTCCTGGGT
>CABUSL010000099.1 GCA_902494295.1 uncultured Collinsella sp. | reverse complement strand
GTGGGCATTCTGGGCGGCATCGGCTTTACCATGTCGATTCTCATCAGCGGCCTTGCCTTCCCGACGGCCCAGTTTGAGGCTTGCCGCCCACGGCTGGGGCGCCGTCTACGGCACCGTGGAATAAACCTAGTCATTAAGAACGTCCCGAATGACTAAAACGCCGCCTGTGATGGTGTTCACAGGCGGCGTTTTCAAACTTGTATGTGCTTTTACTCGTCCTTGGGCGCGGGATGCTTGCAGATCACACTCATGTAGATCATGCCGAGCACGGCAGCGGTGACCGAACCGGCAAGAATGGCAGCCTTGGCAGCAAGAACCTCAAACTGGGCCGTCGGGAAGGCAAGGCCGCTGATGAGAATCGACATGGTAAAGCCGATGCCGCCCAGAATGCCCACACCGGCAATCATGTGCCAGTTGACATTGCGCGGCAGCTCGGAAATCTTGAGCTTGACCAAGGCGAACGTCATACCAAAGATGCCGATCGGCTTACCCAGCAGCATGCCAAAGTACACGCCGAGCGTCACCGGGTCGGTGAGCAGCGTGCTCATGTCCACGCCCACTAGGCGAACCTGTGCGTTGACGAACGCAAAGATCGGCAGGATCACAAAGTTGACCGGCGTGGAGATCAGACGCTCCATGCGAATGAGCGGCGGGGTCACGCGGTGCATGACGCGCTCGACCTTGGTAGTCGAGACGGTAAAGTCATGCTGGCCCAGGATGTGTGCCTCGTCATCGTAGCGGTCATCGAGCAGCGGCAGGCACTCGCCCAACCAATCGGTGAGGCTATCGAGCTTGACGCCGCACTTGGCCGGGATGGTAAAGGCCAAGATGACGCCGGCGAGCGTAGCATGCACGCCGCTCTTGAACATGCAGAACCACAGCAGCAGGCCCAGCACCGAGTACGGGGCAAGGCGGTAATGCTGCGTCTTGTTGAGCCACACGAGCGCGCAGGTCACAAGCGCGGCGGCGCCCAACCAAAACGGATTGGGGCTCTGACCGTAGAAGATGGCGATGGCGGCGATGGAAATGAGGTCGTCGGCGATGGCAAGCGTCGAGAAGAACACACGCACGCCGTTGGGCACGCGATTACCCAAAAGCGACAGCACGCCCAGCGCAAAGGCAATATCGGTTGCCATGGGAATGGCCCAGCCGTTGTGCGCGCCGGCATGGTTAAAGATCAGATAGATGCAGGCGGGAACGACGACGCCGCCCACGGCCGCCAGCATGGGAAGCATAGCCTGGCGCGGGTTTTTGAGCTCGCCGACCGTCATCTCGTACTTAAGCTCAATGCCCACCAGCAAAAAGAAAATCGCCATGAGGAAGTCGTTGACGAATAGCTCAACGGTGAGACCGGCCGTAAGGTTGCCCAGACCCACATACAGCGGGGTCTCCAAAAAGTGATGGATGGCCTCGTAGGCATCGGTATTGGCGCAAATGACGGCGGCGATGGCGGCGAAGACCATGACGGCGGCGGAAATCGTGCCGTTCTCGGTGATGCGCTCCCAAATGTCGTGGCGCTCAAAACGCTTGCGCTCACGAACGTTAAACAGCTGCTCGGGTGCTGCCATGGGCGGCTCCTTTCACGGGAAAGCTCCCGTCTTAAAAAAGCACGGCCCGCCCAAGTGGCGGCGCCGCGCTCTAACGTATTACGCTTGCATCTAGCCTACCCTGCACGACAAGCACGCAGGCGTGGCCGAAAAGCGGAACCACAGGTTGAACATTATTTGCTCAACGGCACGGGCACGCCTGTCCAAGAGACGACGCGGCGCCGTGCACAAAAAACGACCGGAGCGCGGGGCGTCCGCGATCCGGTCGTGGCGTTTGGTCAACTAAACCTAGCAGGCGGCCATGATGGGGGCAGCAACCTGCTTCTTACGGGAGAGGACGCCCGGCATCCAGACGCCGTCGTGCTCGTCGGCAATGCCCAGGCCCTTCTGAGCAGCCTCGGTCTCGCCCTCGAGCAGGACCTGCGAGCCCTCCTCCATGATGTCGGTGATGCACAGGACAATGCCGTCAGCACCCTTCTCGGCGGCGTAGGCGCGCATGGCCTCGCGGATCTCGTCGATCATACCGAGCGCACGGCTCTTGTCGACGGTCTCGTACTGGCCGATGAGCAGCTTCTTGCCGGCGGGCTCGAACATCTTGATGTCGTTGCCGACCATCTCGGCTGCGGTGAAGGAGCCGGACGGACGGGTGAGGAAGACCTCCATGCCAAACTTGACCGGGTCGACGCCCACCTGCTCGCCGAGCTTGGCGGCGACGGCGCGGTCGACATCGGTGGTGGTGGGGCTCTTGAGCATAAGCGTGTCGGTCATCATGGCCGAGAGCAGCAGCTTGGCCTGGACGTCGGAAAGCTCAACGCCGAGCACGCCGGCGAGCTTGGTGACGATGGTGCAGCTGGAACCCCAGGGCAGGCAGATGTAGTGCAGCGGGCCGGCGGTCTCGAAGTCGCCGATGCGGTGATGATCGACAACGCCAAAGACCGTGGCGTCCTTAAGGCCGGCGACGGACTGGGCAGACTCGTTGTGGTCGGTGAGGACGACGAGCTGACCGGCCTCGACGGACTCGATCACGCGGGGCTCGGCGATGCCGGCGTCGGCGAGCAGCTTGGCGGACTCTGCCGGAAGCTGACCCAGGGCGCAGGCCTCGTAGGTGTTGCCGGCATACTCAACCTGGTTGAGCAGCTGGGACAGGACGACGGCGCTCATGATGGCGTCGTTATCGGGGTTCTGGTGACCAAAGACAAGAACGTTTGCCATGGATATCCTCCACTTGATATGTGTACTTGGACGTAGCTATGGTAGCACGCTGGCGCCGAACCTTATGAGACGCAAGGGCCGCGGCGCAATTTGGGGCGAGCCTGGGGGCGAAGTCTGCCACCTTGTACCACCGCCCTCCTGCACCGACTATTTACCGGCGGCGCGCAGGGCTACGTAGGCGGCACCGATGATGCCGGCGTCGTTTCCGAGCGAAGCGACCTTAATGGGCGTCTCGCGCGAGGCAGAGAGCGCGTACTGCTTAAAGTGCTCGCGAACCTTGTCGAGATAAACATCGGCCGAGGCAGACGCGCCGCCACCGATCAGGAACATCTCGGGGTCGACCACGTTGGCGATAAGCGCCAGGGCGCGGCCAAGGTAGTCGGCCATGGTGTCGGCTGCGGCCAGCGCAAGCTTGTCGCCCTCGCGGCAGGCCTGGAACACGTCCTTGGAATCGGAGGGGCCGGTGAGCTCAATGGGCTCGACACCCGCCTTCTTGCACTCGGCAAGGTAGTTGCTCACCACGCCGGTGGCGCTGGAATACTGCTCCAGATGGCCATGGCCGCCACAGCCGCAGGTGCGCTCCTCGGCCGGGTTCAGGCACATGTGGCCAATCTCGCCGCCGGCGCCCACAACGCCCGATACCACGTCGCCGTTAACGATAACGCCGCCGCCCACGCCGGTACCGATGGTGACCATCACCACGTTCTGCACGCCCTTGGCAGAACCGAGCCAGGCCTCGCCCATGGCAGCGGCGTTGGCATCGTTCTCATACTTAACGACCGCATCGGGGCAGTGCTTCTGAATGGCGACCCTCAGCTCGGGCAGGTTAATGGCAATGTTGGCCTTGACCTTGGCATCGCCCGACGCCGGGATGGGACACGGAACGGCCAGGCCAATGCCCGCCACAAAGGCACGCGGAATCTGTGCCTTGGCGACCACCTGGTCGATAGCCTCGGTCACCGCGGCAAAGCCCGCAGCGTCAACGATAGGAGGCGTGGGCACGCTGGCCTTGGCAAGCAGGTTGCCGTCCTCGTCGAACAGGCCCTCCTTAACCGAAGTGCCGCCGACGTCGATGCCGATGTAGTACTGCTTAGGTTCCATGGGAGCCCACCTTTCTCGTTTAAACATTGCCTGTATGGTACCGCTCCCAAGGCAAAAACCTACCAAAAAGGGACAGGTTTGTTTTGGCAGGTTTTATCTGGGAAAACGCGAATGGCCGCTTAACACGACATTACTCAGATGTTTATCTATTTAGAGCGCTCTAATTTATATGCAAAGCGACTTTTAATTATATCTTTCTCGAACTTTTTAAATATACAATAGGGATGCTTAGGTGTTAACTATACTTTCTTTTATACTCAACCAAGTTGGAAAGGAGGTTCCATGATTCCCAAATACGAGGCGATAGCTGCAGATATTCGCCGAAGCATCGAGGATGGCGCTCTTAAACCGGGCGACAAGCTTCCCGCCGTCGTTGAGTTCTGCGAGCTCTATAGCGTTTCCAAAATCACCGTCAAACGAGCTATCGAGCAAATCACCGAGGAAGGTCTCATTACCAGCCGTCGTGGATCGGGTACCTACGTTAAGGACACGGCGGGACTTCCCGGCCAGGCGTTTTTCCAGGGCAAAAACGACCGTGCCCAGGGTTTTTCGTATGAGCACCGCGGGGAGAAGGTGACCTCGGTGGTCTACGATTTCTCGATTGTTAATCCACCAGCGGACATCGCAGCCCAGCTGGGAATTGCCGAGGATGACTTTGCCTATCACGTCGTGCGCGTGCGTCAGGCCGATGAGAAGCCCATCGTTATCGAGTACACCTACATGCCCCTCGAGCTGATTCCGGGCCTTAAAAAGAAGGACCTGTACGGATCGCTCTACCGCTTCATCCGCGAGCAATGCGGGCTGAAGATTTCGAGCTTCCACCGTACCATTCGCGCCGTGGCAGCAACCGAGGAAGAAGCTGAGCGTCTGGACACCAAACCTGGCTCTCCCCTTCTCGAGCTCACCCAGATTGGCTTTTTGGACAGCGGTGCCGCCTTTGAGTATTCGACCTCGCGCAACGTTGGCGACCGCTTTGAGTTGCACAATGTAACGTTGGCGTAGGTTTTCGTAGTCATGCGGGCGCTCGTTTTGCGCTGCTTTGCGCAGCGCCCGCGCAACACAATGGAGGTATGAATATGTCCGATTTGATTAAACTGACGCCGTTCTTCCGCAAGAAGATCTGGGGTGGCCGCCAGCTCGAAACCGTATTTGGTTACGACATTCCCGAAGGTCCCATCGGTGAGTTCTGGGCCATCTCGGCCCATCCCAACGGCGACTGCCAGATTGCTGAGGGACCGTACGCCGGCCACACGCTGTCGTGGCTGTGGGCCGAGCACCGTGAACTTTTTGGCAATTGCGAGGGCAAGGAGTTCCCGCTGCTCATTAAGATTCTGGACGCCAAGGACGACCTTTCGATCCAGATTCATCCCAACGACGAGTACGCCGCCGAGCACGAGAACGGCAGCCTGGGTAAAACCGAGTGCTGGTACGTGCTGGATTGCGAGCCCGGCGCCACGATCATCGTCGGCCAGCGCGCTAAAGACCGCACCGAGGCCGCACAGATGATCAAGGACGGCCGCTGGGACGACATGCTCAACGTAGTACCGATCCACAAGGGCGACTTTTTCCAGATTGATTCCGGTACCGTTCACGCCATCAAGGCCGGCACGCTCATTTTGGAAACGCAGCAGTCGTGCGACGTGACGTATCGCCTGTACGATTACGACCGCCCCGGCACCGACGGCAAACTGCGTCCCCTGCACATTGAGCAGAGCCTCGACTGCATAAACTTTGATGCTCAGGCTCCGACCGACGGCACGGTGACCGCGCCCGAGGTGGATGGCGTGACCGAGCTCGAGTCTTGTCCCTGCTACACCGTCGATCGCGTGCGCGTTAACGGCAGCAAGACCCTCGACCAGCGCTGGCCCTTCATGTGTCTGTCGGTCATCGACGGCGAAGGCACCATCTGCGGCGACCCCGTCCACAAGGGAAGCCACCTGCTGGCACCCAGCACCGTGGACCAAATCGAACTTGAAGGCAAGATGGAACTGATCATCTCGCATCTCTAGGTCGCACCAACAACCCAAACGCAACAAGGGGCTCTCCCGTTCATCAACGGAGGAGCCCCTTGCCATGTCTAAGTATTCAGCCCACCCGGCTCTCCAGACCAAAAAGCGGACGAGCAAAGCGACGTTCGTCCAGCAACGTTATCTAAGGACCTGGGCGGGCGTATAGGGCAACATCGATCGCGAGTTCCGCACGCAAAGGAGGCCACTTAATGTGGCCTCCGTCTTGCGCAGGACTGCCCGAGCAGGCGATGTTGCCCCATACGCCCGCCCGGGTCCGCCGGGATTACGACAGCTTGACGATCGGCGCAAAACCCTTCATTAGCTTTTTGGTCTGGCCGGTCTTCTCGAATTGAACCTCGATCATGTCTCCAGCGACCGAGATCACGGTACCCGTGCCAAAGGTCTTATGGCTCACGGTATCGCCCGCGGCAAAGTCCTGCGATGCGCTGGCGCGATCGACCTTGCGCTCCACCGTCGGGGACACCTTGGACGAGGGCTTTTTGGCTCGCGGCGCGCCCGAGCCAAAGGTCGAGGCAACACGGCCGGCGTCGGGCGAAACCCCACGATGGCGCTCGGTCCCGTAACTGCTGCCGCCAAAGAAGTCGTCAAAGCTCGATCCGCCGCGCGAACCGGAACCGCCGGTCGAGCGCGTATGCGAACCGAACACCTTGCCGCCATACATATCCGAGCCCATGCCCGAGCCAAAGGTGCCGTGACGGTCGCCGCGCTTCTCCCAGCCCGTGCCCTCAAAACCGGCAGAACCGATACCGCTAAACTCGATATCCTCAAACGGAATCTCATTGAGGAAGCGCGAGCGCGGGTTGGCAGAGGTCGAGCCGTAGGTGCGACGCGTGGCCGCATAGGTCAAAAACAGGCGCTTACGGGCACGCGTGATGGCGACGTAGGCCAGGCGACGCTCCTCCTCGAGCTTGCCCGGGTCATCGCTGCCGCCAAAGTCGTGCACGTGCGGGAAGATGCCCTCCTCCATGCCGGCCACGAACACCGCCGGGAACTCCAGGCCCTTAGCGGAGTGGATGGTCATCATGGTGATGGCATGCGTCTCGCCGGCCAGGGAATCCAAGTCGGAGCGCAGGGCCAGCCACTCCATGAGTGCCGGCAGCGCCTTACAGGTGAGCGGACCGTAGGTGCGCTCGATCTCGTCGGCATGCACGGCACCCGCCGGCATCTCCGTCGGCGCGGCATACGCGTTGCCCGCGATGGCGGCGGCCAGGGCATCCTGCGGCGAGAGCGCCGGAGCGGCCAAGCTATCGAGCGGATTAGAGCCCGCGGCGTCACGGGCGCCGACGAGCGCCTCAAACGAGGATGCCGGGGCGGACGGCCCTGGCTCGGGCGCGGGCGCACTCACCACGACGGGCTCGGGCTCGGCAGGCACGTCGGCAACACCGGCTGCGCGCAGCTCTTCTAAGCTCTCGAGCGTACCCTCGATATCCTCGTGCGTCTCCTCAAATTCGGCGGCGACGCCCAGGAATTCCTGGATGTTCTCGGCGCGGCTCTCGGACTCCATGGTGCCCTCGGCGCGGAAGGCCTGCAGAAGGCCCGTCTTATCGACGATCATCTCGACAACGTCCTTGAGCTCGCCGTCCATGCGGCGACCCTCGCGCACCAGCGCCACAAAGCTCGACAGGCCGTTGCGTACCTTGGCGCTAAACATGCCCGTCTCAGCGCACGCGATCTCACAAGCCTGGAAGAACGAGCAACGGTTGTCGCGTGCCAGCTGCTCGATCTTTTGGATCGAGGTGGAGCCGATGCCACGACGCGGCGTGTTGATGACGCGCTTGACGCTCATCTCGTCGGCCGGGTTCACGATCATCTTGAGGTAGGCCATGACGTCGCGGATCTCGGCGCGGTCGAAGAATCGCGTGCCGCCCACGATCTTGTAGGGCACGCCCGCGCGCAGGAACATATCTTCGAGAATGCGCGACTGGGCGTTGGTGCGGTAGAACACGGCGATATCGTCGTAGCTCGTACCCTTGGC
>CABUSL010000098.1 GCA_902494295.1 uncultured Collinsella sp. | reverse complement strand
GGTTTGCGCGGAGAATCCGCGTATTTGCTTCGCAAATCCGCACCGGCTTCGGCCGCCTGTCGGCGTCCTCGCCCGCTCGCTACAAACGCTTCGCGTTTGCTTAACGCTCGCACCCTGTCGGGTTCGAGTCCCGGCACTTTATTGAAAAAAGCACGGCACCGTGATGGTGCCGTGCTTGTGCTCTTAACTGGAGCGGGCAACGGGACTCGAACCCGCGAGTGTCAGCTTGGGAAGCTGATGCCTTACCACTTGGCGATGCCCGCATATGTGGGGGATAGTATAACGCGGTTGTCTTGTTCGATACAAGGGTGGCGATGCTTGTTTTGGCTGTGGAGATTCGTTTGAAAATCGCGTCAATTGTGGAGACGAGGACCTTTGACTTCCTGTTCTCCCTATCTTCTACCTGCACTTTTGCTTGATTGTTGTATTTGAGCTCAATTTGTCAGGAATTGGGCAAGCTTTTGGTCAGGCTCCGGTACTTACCCGCATGAACCTCGGGGGTAGCCTCATCCTACGCGTCGCAGCCTCCCCGTGCGACGCACGAGGGATAAGGAGCAGCCATGTCCAACGCACCCACGCACTCTGTCCACAGCGCAATCGCAACAGGTCCGCTGCTCCTGCTCCTCTTCCTGCTTTTCGGCTGCCTGGCACCGGGAGCCGCATTTGCCGTCGATGGCTACGACCAGCTCGGCTTCCGCACTATTAGCGATGATTGTGGACCCTTCTTCATCGGCAAGTATGAAGCTCAAGACACCTCGATTGCCTACTGCATGAACCAGGAGCGCCCCGGCCCCACCAAACCGGGCGGCCCATGGCTCAACTTTGATCAAGGCTGGGTGTGGCTCGACGACGAGTTCGCGGCAATCGTTTGTCACGGATATCCCACCACCACGTCGTTTGGCGGTTACCATCTTTCACCCGATCGCGCCCGCGCCGCCACCCAGCTTGCCGTATGGATGCTCAACGGCACTACCCATGTCGACGGCACCTACTCCTACACGACCGCTCAGGGTAAAACCAAGAGCGGACACTTTACCGCCGACAATGAAGTCGTGGCGGCTGCGCGGTGGCTCCACGACAGCGCAAAATCAGGAAGCATCAAAGCCGCTCCGCACCGCGCGCGACGCTATCTAGGGGCCGTATCGGGCGGCAGCAAACGTCAAGACATGCTCTATGTACTGCCGGCGGTGTCTGTTTCCTTCCAAAAGCAGTCTGCTAACACCGTTATTACCAGCGGAAACAATACCTATCAGTTTACCGGGGCAACATTCGATATTTTTGAGAGCGCCAGCGGCGCGCGTGTCGGCACCATCAAGATGGACAGCAACGGTCGAGCGCAAGCAACACTTCTGCCCAACACGGCATACTACCTAGTTGAAACGAAGGCGCCGGCCGGCTATGTCCCCCGCCACGATCGTATTGCCTTTACCACGGGGAATGACGGCGGGCGGGTCGCCATTGATGAACAGCCCGGCACCATCAACCTGCGTATCGTAAAACTCGATGCCGCGACGAATGCCGGCCACCAGGTGGGAGCTTCGCTCGCAGGAGCAGAGTTCACGTGTGTGTCGCAATCAACCCCTGGATGGGCACAAATCCTCACGACCGACGAAAGCGGTCGGGCCACCCTCGCCGATGTCCCCTTAGGAACCTTTACCATCTACGAATCAAAAGCCCCCGAGGGCTACCTGCCATCCAACGACAGCTGGACCTATACCGTTGGAGCCGACCAGCTCGGCGATTCAGGCGTGGTCGAGATCGAATCTCGCGTTTCCGATATCCCCATTGCGTTTAACCTTGAGATTTCCAAATTCAAGGATTACGGCAATAGCGACCAATCCGGCCTGGAGCAGCCGGCGGGTGGTGTTGTCTTTGAGGTTGTCAGCAACAGCTCTCAGCAGGTTGTTGGCACACTGACCACAAACATCTATGGCTTTGCCTCCACCAAAGATCAGCCCGAAGCATGGTTCGGCACAGGCAAGCGACCCGCCGGTGTCCACGGAGCTGTCCCATACGACCGTGCCGGCTACACGATTCGCGAGGTTCCGGAAACCGTCCCCGAGGGTTTTAAACGTGCAGGGGAATGGACCGTCGGGGCCAATCAGATTTCCGACGGGGCCGAGCTTCAATATATTGTGGACAACCACGCGCTGTCGACGCATCTCCAGATTGTAAAACGCGATGCCCAAACAGGCGCTTCTGTTCCCCTAGCCGGATTCACCTTCCAACTCCTCGACAGCAATCACGAACCTGTCTCACAAACTTGCTGGTATCCAGCACATAACGTAATGGACACCTTTACGACTGACGCGACCGGCACCGTCACACTGCCCGAATCGCTCATGCCGGGCACCTATTATGTACGCGAAACCTCGGCCAAAGAGCCCTATCTTGTCGGCGAAGAGATCGAGGTAAACATACCCGCCGACATGAACCTAACGCCCGTTGCAATCGCCTCGTATTATGACCACGCCGCGACCGGAAACATCAGGATCGTTAAAACCGATGCCATAGACGGCAGCAGCCTCGCGGGCGCCGTCTTTGAGATCCGTGCCTCGGGTGATATCGTGCGCCCCGACGGTAGCATTGCCGCGCTCGACGGTGAGACCGTCGCGACCGTCACGACGGATGAAACTGGAGAAGCACGCGCGGACAACCTCCCACTGGGATCTGGCACCGCACGCTACGAGGTTGTCGAGACTCAAGCGCCGGCAGGCTTCTTGCTCGATCAGACAACCCATATTGTCGACCTTACTTATGCCGACCAGAAAACACCCGTTGTAGAAGCACGGCTTAACGTATCCGACGATTACACCAAGGTTGATATCTCCAAGGTCGATGCAAGCGGTGAGCAGGAAGTGGAAGGCGCACAGCTCACCTTATATGGTCCCGATAAAACCGAAATAGACTCCTGGACCTCATCCGACAAGCCGCACCGCGTCGAACATCTTGCACCCGGCACCTACTCGTTGCGCGAAATGATGTCTCCGCGGACCTATGACCTTGCCGAGGAGATAACGTTTGAAATAAAGGATACGGGAGAAGTCCAATCCGTCGCGATGAAGGATGCGCCCATCGAGATCAAGGGGCAGGTCGACAAGCGTCAGGAACTTGTCCAACCTATCGAAAAGGGCCTGTTGGCTAACGGCGATGGTAAAAACCGTGCCGCGATGCAAACCAATACGGATGGGCTTTTCTCCTATACCATCGACGCTCGAAACGATTCAACTACCTGGGTTGATGAGTTCACAATTACCGATGATCTTGAGTGCGCCGAGGACGATACGGCGAGATTCGTCTCAATCGAAACCCCCGTCGCCATCGGCGACCTCAATGGTCTGTGCAACGTGTGGTATCGCACGACGCCGTTGGACTCGACAGACGTCGATGAGCCGGCAAACGCGACACTTGACGATGGGCACGAAAATCCTTGGCTTGAGTCCGACGAAGTAAGGGAAAGTCTGGGTGAGGATTGCCGCCTCGTCGATTACGACGGCTGGCACCTCTGGAAGGCGGATGTCTCGACCACGGAATCCACCACACTCGAGGCGAAAGAACTCGACCTTGCGTCCAATACCGTCGTAACGGGCATTCGCATTGAATACGGTGCGGTAGCCGCCGACTTTACGACTCGAAGCGATGCGGATTCTTGGACCCGCGATGATCTCAAAGATGAGCACGACGACCTTGACGATGCCAAAGCAATCCTTGGCACAGACGCTCGGGGCGCAGTCGTACACATGCAGGCAACGTCGGCTTATACGCCCCAAACCGCACTCACCAACAGCGCACGCATCGATCTTTGCCGCAACGGTGGCGGCGATAAACTTGAGTCGCATGACGAGGACAGCGTCATTCAACGCTGTACCCTACCGCAGGACCTACCGGCAACAGGATCAGTTCCCATCGCCGCTTGCATCACCGCGCTCCTGACCTCGGGTGCCGCAGCCCTATGGTTCGCTCGCCTTAGGTCGATCCCAAAGAAGCGCTAGCGCGATGAAAAAGTGGGCGAGCCAGGGGACTGGCTCGCCCACTTTCAATCATGTAAATCGCCGTATCTACTCTGCAGACGAAGATCCACCATCAACGATTGCCTGCTCGGACTCAGGAATCCCATCGGCACCCGTACTCTGTTCTTGCTCCACCTCTTCGCTGATTGCGGAGGCGGGGGTCGAGCCCTTCGCACCCACGATGTAGGCAGCCCCAAATCCTAACGCAATGGCAATCAAGGTCAAAATCACGTAGACAGGCCAATGGCGCTTAATATACGAAAACACGTTGACTCCTTAGAGCTCCGTCTACGAACGGCGAATAACCTCGGTCACGACCTCGGATACCGTGGCAATGTTCGTCGGGTTGACATTGTGGGGCAGGTCGTCCTCGGTACGAGCGCAAGCCAGACGCGTGCCGTCCACGCCGGCGATGGTGAGGGCTCGGCGGCTCGCCTCGAGCGCGGCATAGGCATCGGTCTTGGCATAGGGCATCTCGAGCGCGCCACAATCGACATGGAACGACTTGCACACCTTGCTGACCAGGTTCATGATGCGGCGATCGCCCTTGAGCAGCTGCTGTTCGCCCTCAACCGTCACCACCGAAAGCCTACCGGCGCCGACGGATTCAAGATTGATGAAGAATACGCCGCGGAGCTTATCGCGGTGCGAAGCCAAGAAGGCCTTCATGCCGGCGCCATCACAATCCGAGGCGCCCGTTGCCACAAACCAGATATCGTGACCGAGCAGCTCATCATCGCCCATAGAGGCGACAGCCGAGAGCATATCTTCGGAAGAAGCGCCATCGGAAGACGTAGCGCCGCCCTTCCAGCCATCGTTATCGTCCTCGAAGTTATCCCACGAACCGATACCGCGACCGGACTTCTTGGCATCGTAATCGTCTTCGACGCCCAGCCAGTCACTCATGCTGTCCTGCTCGTTTTTCTTTTTACGGCCGAACAGGCCACCCAGGCCGCGCTTACGAGACTTGGGTGCCGCCGGGGCGGGAGCCGAAATGGTCTCGATCGGCTGCGCGCCCGACGCAACGGGCATAGGAGGCGCAACGGGTGCCGATGTGGGTTCGGGACCCTGGGCAGTAGCAAAGGGGTCGTTGACCTGGGCAGAGGGATCGGGAAGGTCGAACAGCGACGTGCGAGACGCAACGTTTGCCTGCTTCATCGACGGCAGCGACGGATCGGGGACCGAAGCCAGCGGAGACGAAGAGGGCGCAGGCGACGGTGCCGACGCCGGATCGGGAACATTCATCTGCGGACGCGGTGATGCCTGGGAGGAAATCTGGGCCATAAGGGAATCGACCGTTTCGTCCTGGATGGGAGCGACATCGGCAACCGTGGCACCGGAACCACTCGGGGTCGGCATGGTGAAAATCTGCGTGGAGTAAGGCCTCGACTCATCCGTCTCGGGAGTCTCGGAAACCGCAGGCACTTCCTCCTGCTCGACCTCGGTCGAATCACCTTGATCGGCTGCCGCGTATTGCTCTTCGTCAGAGTTGGCCTCGACGGACTCGTCCTCGGCGGCATCTTGGATTTCGGCAGCATCAATGGGCTCGTCATCGTCTGCCGTGTCGCCCTGCTCATCGGAAACAGGAAGGGGCTCGGCAATTGCGGTGCCTTGCTTTTCAAACGTTATCGTGGAATCGAACTGCGCGGCATCAAACGACATGGTGCTATCGACGTGCTGCTGAGCCTCGAAAGACGTTGTTGCCTCAACAACATCCGCTGACGTCGGTTGCTGGGACTCAAAGGACGTCGTAGCTTCGGCAGCGTCGACGGGCCCGGACTGCATAGCCTCGTTCTGCTCAAACTCTTGCGCCGCGCGCTCACGTGCCGCCTCGGCTGCCTGCTGCTGAGCGATAGCCTCCTGCTCGGCAGCCTCGCGTGCGGCAGCGCGCTTCTCCTCGAAATCGTCGACAAATTTCCTGCCCTTTGCAAGCGCACCCTTAAAGAAGCTGGAAGCGCTGGCGCCAATCGAAGAGAACGCGGATGCAATATCGGCATGGGGCGTTGCCGCGGGAATCTCGGCAGAGAAATCAGTATCGCTCTCGTAAGACACGCGCCTCGGCTGTTCAGCGTAATCGTCGTCAGGCTCGTCCGTAACGTCTTGCGTCGGCGCAGCGGGAGCCAAAATGTCCAGTCCTGCCGCGGGATCGATCGCAGACACCGCCTCGGGCTCGGCAACGGCAGCGGTAACCGCGGCAGACTCATCATCCGCAGTGACAACGGGCGCAGGCTCGGGCTCAAACGTCGGCTCCTCGCCCTCCTCGTAATCGAGCGTGCAGGACTCGGGAAGCATTCCGAGCGCACGGATGGCATCCGAACCAAAGCGGATGTTGCCGGCGGCGTTGCGATAGAGCTTGGGCTCGGGCTCGGCCGCGGCGGGCTTCTCCGCCGGCTCAGCAGCGGGAACCTCGTCATTGAACTCTTCGGCCTGGACAGCCTGATTCTGATCCTCGGGCACGATGGCGCCAATCAGCGTCTCGTCGGCAGACGCACCCTCAAAGCCCTCGATCTGCTCGTCAAAAGCCTCGCCCTGTTCGGGCTCGGTCTGAGCGTCGGGAGCAATCGGCTGACCGAACTCGTCCTCGGCGTAGGTAGGCTCTTCGTACTCGATGGTGTTGCCGTAGTCGTTTTGCTGCTGGGCCGCGGCATACTCCGCCGCCGCGCGCGCCATTTCCTCGGCACGACGTTTCTGCTCCCCAAAATAGGTATCGAACGGAACATCGTCGGGAAACTCGTTCTCGCCCTGGAAGGGAGCAACGTTGTCCATAACGCCGAGCATAGCGGCGACAGAAGACTTGTTGCACACCGCGCCGGACGTATAGGGAAGAATGTGGCGGTTAGAGATGATGTTTGCCGCGTTGGCAAGTGCAACGAGGGAAGCGAGGATCGCGACAATCCACAGCAGAACCTTGAGCGCGCCGGGGAGCGGCAGGATACGCAGGATGGCAACGGCAGCAGGGGCAACCGTGGCAACGGGCAACAGCTTGGCGATGAGCGCACGATACGAAGCATAGGGCTCGCGGGCGAGCAGCTCAGCACGGGGAGAGTCGTAGTGTGCGACAACGACCACCGGGCGGTTGCGCGGAGACGCGAGCGGGCCCGAGGCCTTGTGGTAGGCGATGACATTTTGGCTCACGCCCGTCTTGCCCAGGCGCGAAACCACGGGGTGGCCCGTGCGCTCGAGCACGTAAAGAACGGCGCCGACGATTGCCAGCAAGGTGCCGACCAAGCCGATACCACCGCCGATGCCCATCAACAGGGCGCCGGCAAACGCAAGAATACCGGTAACGGCAAATGCCAACCTACTGGGCGCCGGGGCATTGAACTCCTGAACCTCGGGATCAAAGCCGTGGTTGCGGAAGATCTGAGCGATATCCTCGGCAGCCAAGCGCTCTTCTTCGCTGCATGCCGGCGTAATGCCGGTGTTCTGCAGCAGGTGGTTAATATAGTTCTGGGTGTTCGCCATGTGCGCTCCACATCCATAATCCGACAAATAGGCCCAATGCATGCACATTAGAACCGTATATAGTCGAAAGTATACCCCGAGCGAGCGCAAACGACCGAATTCGGGCCATCTTAACGCCCCGAGCGGACAAGGATATAGCCTAATCTCCATATCGGACTAAAATCATGGCAGCAAACTACCTTCTTATGCGAGGACTCTATGACGGCAAGCGACGCGACCGCGACAATTAAAAAGGGAAGTTCGGAGCCCAGTTTCGATAAAACGGCTCAGCGCATCCTCAACCTTTTCTTTGTGCTCAACAGCTCCCCCGAACCGCTGACGACCGAGCAGATTGTCTTGGATTCTGACCTGGGATATGGCTCGGGCAACATCGACTCGGATAAGCGCAAGTTTCGGCGTCCGTTCTGATATAAAAATCGCAGCGC
>CABUSL010000097.1 GCA_902494295.1 uncultured Collinsella sp. | reverse complement strand
TAAAGCCGGGGAAATATGTATCATGCCGCGCCCCCGGACAGGAACGCTTCACCCGCCTAAAAACCCTCGGCGCAGACTATACAGAGGAAGCCATAAGGGAACGGATAGCGGGCAGACGGACAACGGCGGCGAAAGCCCCCAGAGAGCAGCGCGGCGTTTCGCTGCTTATCGACATTGAGAACAGTATCAAGGCGGCGCAGAGTAAGGGCTATGAACAGTGGGCGAAAATCCACAATCTGAAACAGGCGGCAAAGACTATGAACTTTCTCACCGAAAGAAAGCTCCTTGTTGCGTAGGTGGTGGTTGCTCATTACGGTGTAGCCCTTGTTTCGTTCCACCCGGAAAACTGCCATAGTAAATCACTCCTTTTGCTGTGGATTTGTTACGCAGTAGAAGCGCGGTTTCGGGGAATAAGGTATAAATCCCTTGCCGCGCCAGATACACACCCGCAAAACCGCTTGTAGCAAGGCTTTTTCTGCCCCTACTGCGTAACAAAGGGCATGAAAAAAGCGGCGTTCCTGTTCTCCCTGTGTAGAGAGTGGGAAACGCCGCTTTTGCGTCGTATTCAGTTTTTAGTACAATACCCGGCTTGTCCGTCGCTCGAAAAACCTTGATTTTCCAGTGTTTTCAAAAGTATCGTTATCTAACGTCAGCTTTAGGTGGCCCGGCGTTTGCCCCGTTTTGCTGGGGATGTCTGTCGTTCAGCATCTCAACGTACTGGCCGATGAGCTTTTCCATATAACGTTCTTGCCATTGAGGAAGCATTTTCTTAAACAGCTTCCAGTCGCTTTCGACTACGTCGCGCATATGTCCTCCGCTCGTCAAACGGGTTTTCCATTTGCCTTTCATTCTATTTGGCTTTCGCTCGCAGGCGTGGATGAGAGGCTCTCTTTAGTCTTCGAGATTGGGCTTGAATGGGTCGTATGCCACAAAACGGGCCTATCTACTACGTTTAATTTGATACCGTCAACCATGCCGGGAAAACGAAAATTAAAACTGCAGGTAGAGGGCTTGTCAATTGTCGGAAAAGGCGGGTATGGTCGGCCCTCTCGAGTTAAACGTAGTAAATAGGCCCTTTTCTTGGCGTGCGGTCAGCTTAATGCTAATCTCCGTGCCGGAACTGACCCAGTTGTTTGTAAGTTGTGGTGATATACGGACTGTTTGGCGCTTTGGAGCCTCAAAACAGTCCCTATATCACCGCAACTTGGAAGGGCGGGCGGTGTCGGATGAGTGGCGCTGGCTGGTTGGGGCGGTTTAGGCCTGCTTGCGGCACTTCCATTGTTTGCGACACCAGCGCATGAGCGCCTTTACGATGGGAATCGTGATGAGGATGATCCATGCAGGATGGGGCTGTCCCAGGCAAAGCCACATATAGAGAAACCATGCAATGGCGGATGCTGGGTAAACGCCGTCAATCAGCTTGGACAGGCGGCGTCGATCGATAAAGTCGCCAAGCGCGTAATAGACGGGAATCAAAAAGACGAGGAAGAGTCCCGTAGCCCATGTGCCGTAGACAATGCCGAGCGCCAGATAGGCGAGAGTGACAAGTGCGGGAAAGGGAAACTTGTTCCATGCACGTCCGACCTTGGTGTGGAAATACTTGCCATGATGGTCGAGCTTGTCGTGTGCTTCCTTCCAGCTGGAGAACGTCTCGCCGTCGATGGTGACGGTGCCGTCGTCATTGGTACGCACGCTATGTCCATCGTCCTCAAGCGTATCGATATGCACGCCGCCCGGCCCCACATGCACCTCTTCGCCCTTGCGCTCGTTGGTCACATGGATGCCGCTCCAACCAACATGGACTTCCTCGCCCCTGCGTTCGTTAGCCACATGGATGCCGCTCCAGCCAACATGGACCTCTTCGCCTTTGTTGGGATCAATAACGTGGATGCCGCGCGCGAGGGAAATATCGACAAGTGGTTTGTCGCCGCAATCGGTGTGCTCGGCAGAATCCTCAGCCTCGTCAGCCACATCCGCCGTCTCGGTATCGGCGCTACCGTCCTCCAGGTCGTCGGCATCGTTGGCCGCCTCCCCATATAGCAGCTCGTCCAACGACACACCATACAGCGCGGCGAGCGCAATGAGGTTATCGGTATCGGGTGAGGACTCGCTGCGCTCCCATTTACTAACAGCCTGGCGGCTTACGTCCAGCTGGGCAGCAAGCGCCTCCTGAGAAAGGCCGGCAGCTTTACGGCGATTGACGAGGCGCTGTGCCATCGCAAGATCCATGGTGGTTCCTTTCGTGTGGTGACCGTAATCGAATGAGCCGAGTATGCCGAGAACAACCGGTAGCGACCACCATTTCTAGTTAGAATCTGCCCCAACCCTACCGCAACTACCGGTAGCAACCATCATGACCAGCAATTATATGACAAATGTTAGTGCGCACAACAGCTAAGAGCCCGGGTCAAAAGTTGCGGTGGAATAGTTCCTAGATTCAGCCATTTGCGGGCTAAGCAGGAACTATTTCACCGCAACTTAATTTCAGACCAGGCACCCGCAGCAAGAAGACGAATAGCCTCGGCGAGTATGTAGACGAAGGGCCCTCCGACCCCGCCCGACGATTTCGATTGGCGACCTTTGACGGAGTCAAGGGAGGAGCCAAATCGAAATACGTCGGGCGGGGTCGGAGGGCTCGATGGGATGGATTTCGGCCGAGGCTATTCTTCGCCGAAGCTGATGCCCAGCGCCTTGGCCTCGCGCACCAGATCACTCTGGGGATCGACAAACTTGAGCTTGCCGGCGACATCCTCGAGCGGCATGTGGCACATCTTGCCGTCGCGCAGGGCAATCATGTAGCCAAACTCGCCGCGCAGGCAGCCGAGCGCTGCCTCGACGCCGCACTGGGTCGCAAAGATGCGGTCCTGGGCGTCGGGCTGGCCGCCGCGCTGCGTGTGGCCGGGGATGGCGACGCGGGTCTCGCGACCGGTCTTGGCCTCGATCTCCTTGGCGATGTCGTACACGATTGACGGGCTCGTGCGCTCGGCGAGCTTCTTCTTGTACTCCTTCTTGGGCAGCGCCGCGTCCTCCTTGGAGATAGCGCCCTCGGCGACGGCCACGATAGTAAAGCGGCTGCCGGTCTCCATGCGATGCTCGATGGTCTTGATGACGTTATCCATGTCGTAGGGAATCTCGGGAATCAAGATGACATCTGCGCCGCCCGCGACGCCGGCATACAGCGGAATCCAGCCAACCTTGTGACCCATGATCTCGATAACGAACACGCGGCCGTGACTTGAGGCGGTGGTGTGAATGTCGTCGATGCACTTGGTAGCGACGTCGATGGCGCTCGTAAAGCCAAACGTCAACTCGGTGCCCCAGGTGTCGTTATCGATGGTCTTGGGCAGGGCGATAACGTTGAGGCCCTCTTCGCGCAGGCGGTTGGCGGTCTTGGTGGAGCCGTTGCCGCCCAGCATAAACAGGCAGTCGAGCTGCAGCTTATGATAGGTGTGGACCATCGCCGGCACCTTCTCGACGCCGTCGGCCTCGGGAGTGTCCAGGCGCTTGAATGGCGTACGGCTCGTGCCCAGAATGGTGCCGCCGCGGGTGAGGATGCCGCTAAAATCGGCGGGAGTCATGACACGGAATCTGCTGTAGATAAGGCCCTGGTAGCCGTCCTCAAAACCATAGATCTCGATAGGCTCTTCGCTGTTGGTCATAAGCGTTTTGACAATGCCGCGCATGGTGGCGTTGAGTGCCTGGCAGTCGCCGCCACTGGTAAGAAGACCGATCCTAAGCATGATGAATCCTTCCGGGCAAGTTATAACATGCGCATAAGTTTACCCCCGCACACTGTTGATACGGGGTAAAACGTGTTAGCTCAAGCGTATGGAAATGTAAATAACGTCAGGCGAGCGTAAGGCCGACGGGCCTGGCTCCTTACAGTGCGAAGGCATCGACGTTGCCCCAATGGCGGCGCAGCGTAATAGCGGCGGCGGGTTCGGTATTGTCAAAGACGACCGACCATTGCGTATTGCTGGTGATGTCTTCCGGATTGGGCTCTTGGGCTGCGGCGCGAAGGGCCTTCCAAGCGACTGCCTCGTCCTGGGCACCGGCGTGGGCGTCAAGGACATCGGCGATTGCGACGGCGCGCTCTTTACCATGGCCCAGCTCGTCATTCTTTTGGTTGGGCAGCACTTCGTCGCCATAGCAGGCGTAGAAGTTCGTAACCTGGCGTACAGGAGTCGCTTTGAAAGCACGGTCCGGATCGCGCGGATCCCACTCTACTACGCGCGCGTCACCGGCGGCGTCGTTGATAAAGAAGTGGTAATCGCGTCCTGCCATGGCGTGCATGTCGTAGGCGGAAAGCAGGTCGACAGCTTCTTGCGTGGTGGCGGCACGGTCGAGCACCAGACGGATGGCGAGCGAGGTATTGATGACGGGGCGTTGCGTGTCCTGGTCACAGGGCTTGGAATCCAGAGTGAGTACGGCAATGGACACGCCGCATTCGTTAACACCGTCGAGCTGGGCAAACGGGCCCATGAGTGCGGCGGCGCGTCCGCCGACGGAGCCAAGCGGAGTGTTATCGCCCAGGTTGTTAAGGGCAGCAAACCCGATGGAGGCATAGCCGTCGCGTGGGTGATTGCGCACCAGCAGCGCCGAGGTGTCGTCCTTAAAGTCGTAATTGCGACCGGTGCGCACGCGGCCTTCGGCATCTACGGCGACAAAAGCGCTGCAGGCAAACTGGGGCGCCTGGACATGTACCGGCACACCGGGCAGCACCTGCGCCACCACGGCATCGATGTAGGCCTGGTCGTCGCGCACGCCAGCGGCGATGATGCGATCGAGATCGTAGTCGTAGGCGATGTCGATTGCGTACAGGTCATAGCCATCCGCGTAGCCGGTCAAGCGTTTGAGCGACGCGGCGGACTTGATTTGCTTGTGATAAACGATACCGGTGGCAGCGGCAAGGCCGACGGCGACTCCCGCGACACCGCAGGTGATGGCAATGTTACGTGGCTTCATGACGGCTCCTCTCGTCCTGTTAGCGCAATTGTCGCAAAAGGAGCGCGGGCATGATGGCTCAACTTGGTGAGTGGCGCGGAATTAAGCACGGAATGAAGAGTGCGGCGCTGGCGTGGCGGGGTATGCTGGAGGGGACCATCAACCCAGCGAAAGGGGAGAGCATGACGGATCAGGAAACGCCCAAGCGCGCGCATGTGACGGCCGATGATATCGAGGCCGCCAACGACCTTATCGACTTTATCGAGGCATGCCCCAGTATGCTCCATACGGCGGCGACCATTATGGCCGAGCTCGATGAGGCGGGCTTTACCTACCTGCCCGAGAATGCGGCGTGGGACATCGAACCGGGCGGGCGTTATTACACGCAGCGCAACACCTCGAGCGTTGTTGCCTTTAAGGTGGGCGAGGACCTGGCCGCGACGTGGGGCGAGGACGGCGTCGCCGGTGACTATCATTTTCAGCTCACGGCGTCGCACAGCGATTCGCCGACGTTTAAGGTCAAGGCCGTGCCCGAACTCGACGGCGCGGGCGAGACGCTGCGCCTGAACACCGAGGCCTACGGCGGCATGATCGACTATACCTGGTTCGACCGCCCGCTGGCGCTCGCGGGCCGCGTGCTGGTACGCGAGGGCGACCGTATCGAGAGCCGCCTGCTTGCTACCGAGCGCGAGGTCGCTATCATTCCGAGCCTTGCCATCCACATGAACCGCGGCGTTAACGAGGGCTTTGCTCCCAACCGAGCCGTCGACCTGTGCCCGCTCATCAGCGCCGGCGAGCTTAAACAGGGAGATTTTGACGTACTGATCGCTGACGAACTGGACGTTGAACCCGAGCAGATCCTAGGTCGCGATCTGTTCCTGGTCAATCGTCAGGATGCGCGCATTTGGGGCTGGGCCGACGAGTTTATCTCGACGCCCAAGCTCGACGACCTGGCCTGCGCTTACACCTCGCTGCAGGCATTTTTGGGTGCCGAGAATGCGCACGACGTTTCGGTCTTTTGCTGCTTTGATAACGAGGAGGTTGGCTCCGAGACCAAGCAGGGCGCCATGTCGACGTTCTTGGCCGACGCGCTGCGCCGCATCAACGGATCGCTGGGCTTTGACGACGAGTCGTACCATCGCGCACTTGCCGCCTCGATGCTTGTGAGCTGCGACAATGCGCATGCCGTGCACCCCAACCACGCCGAGAAGTGCGATGCTCGCAATCAGGTTGTGCTCAACGGCGGCATTGTCATTAAGGAAGCCGCCAACCAGCACTACTGCACCGATGCCTTTAGCCGCGCGGTGTTCCAGGCCATCTGTGATGACGCCGACGTACCCACACAGGCCTTCGCCAACAAGAGCGATATGGCCGGAGGCTCCACACTCGGCAACCTGTCCAATATGCAGGCGAGCATGCATGCCGTGGACGTGGGCCTGCCGCAGCTGGCCATGCACTCAAGCTACGAGACCGGCGGCGTACGCGACGTGATGTACGCCATCCGCGCCCTCACCGCCTTCTACGAGCGCGACCTCCATATCAACGGAGCCGAAAGCGCGGAGCTCTAAAACCTGCCAAAGAGGGATGTTGATTTCGGCAGGTTTTATCTGGGCGAATGCAAAGGGTGAAACCGAGCTAGATCTGTGATATGTGGCCGCCGAGGTGCAGTGTGCCTCGGCGGCTTTTTGTGTACAGAGTACGGCTAATGCTTATAAATGCTATACATGCTTTACGTATCTACCATAGAGTTTTATGATAGTTTTGAAGTATTAAGGAGGGGTCATGACCACAACAGCCGCTCAGATCAACGTGCGTCTCGATGCCGATCTTAAAAGGAGTGGGGACGCCGCTCTCTCCAGGGCCGGTATGACGCCGAGCCAAGCGGTGCGTGCGCTCTGGCAACTTGCGGCATCTCTGGCTGATCGGCCCGGCGCGCTCGAGGATATCCTGCTGCCCAGTCGTGCCCGGGCGGAACAGCGCGAGCGCGAAAAGGCCGCCAAACGTAAGCTCGAGCTCATGGATCAGGGGTCGAAGCTGTTCGCTGCCGCTTGCCGTGAGTCGGGAATCGATATGGTCAGGGCTCAGCCATCGGACGACGAAGAGCTCAAACGGAATGCCTATGCGGATCGCTATGGCGAGGAGATGAGCTGGCTCTATGAGTGAGACTCCAAAGCGCATCTTGGTTGACACCAACGTGTGGCTCGATTACTTCATTCCCTCACGACGTGGTCGTTCGGTGGCGATTGAGTTTTTACGCGATGCATGCACGGCGCAGGTGGATTTGCTGTATGCGGCGACATCGTCCAAAGATCTGTTCTATTTGATTTCAAGCGAACATAAGGCATGGTATCGGCGCGAGCATGGCTCACTATCCCAAGATGCCGCCGTGGCGGCGACATCACTTGCATGGGATTGCCTCGACGTGTTGTCGCAACTTGCCACGCCGGTACCCTGCGACCTGAGTGACATATGGATGGCGAGCAAGCAGCGTAATCTCCATAGCGATTACGAAGACGATTTAATCATTGCGGCAGCGATGCGCTCCCAAGCAGATTTACTGGTCACCAACGATGTCAAACTCTGTTCACACGCGCCTGTCGCAGCAATGAGCGTAGAAGACGCAAAGAATTACTTAGCAACGCTCTAACAATTTGAAGACCCCACAGGTTGAGCAAAAGTCAGCGAGAGCCTGCCGTTTGAGCCAAGGTGCCGTGAAATGAAAAGGCGCTGACCTTCTGGTCGCGCCTTTGAAATTGAACGGCAGATTGGCCAAACGGCGGGTTCGTAGCGTCGACCGGTCCGCCGTTCGTTAGAACGGCGGAACCCATGGGGCTCGCAGCGTCGAGGGGTTCCGGCGTTTGGTAAAACGCCGGAACAATCTAGTGCTCGATCCAGCAGCGGAGCGTCTCGCCGGCCTGCAAGTGACGCAGGTTCTCCGCGGCGATGTCGACGACGTTGTTGAGC
>CABUSL010000096.1 GCA_902494295.1 uncultured Collinsella sp. | reverse complement strand
GTCGCACCGTGCGCTGGGAGCCCGTCGACGAGGTTCGTAACGTGCGCATTGTTGGCGATGTCTCGTCGGTCGAGGTGTTTGTGAACGATGGCGCGCTCGCTGCCAGCCGCACGCCACGGTAGGCGCGTTGCCATAGGTTGGCTCATCGGGCATGCCCATCCAGCCGATCAGAATGTGGCGACCGTCCTGGGCCGTAAACTCCTGCGGAGCATAGAAGTCAAAACCGGCGTCCCACAGGCGGAAATCGCCCAGCTCATAGGCACCGTCACCACCGGTAATGTCGCCTGTTACAGGCATGTAGCCAGCAGCGTATACGTTGCCGCGGTCCCAACGACCGCCCTCGAGCCCCTGGGGCGAGAAGGACAGCCACTTCGCCGGTACACCGCCATCCGCCTCAAGCTCAAGGTATCCCGGGCACTCCCACATAAAGCCAAAGCGCTCGGGCGTAGACACACGGCTCTCGAGCTCCCAGCTCAGCATATCGGGCGAGCCATACACCAGGATCTCGCCCACATCGCGCCCGGCACCCTCGCCGTGCATGGCGCAAAATCGACTATCTACATGCGGCCCATCCACGCGACGACGCGCGCCCAGCACCATGTGATAACGCCCGTCCGCGTCACGCCACACCTTGGGATCGCGCACATGGCAGGTCAAATCCTCGGGATAATCCTCGGAAGCCAGCACCACGCGCTTTTGGCTAAACGTCTGTCCATCGGCGCTCTCGACATAAACAGTATCGGCGCGGCGGCCGGTATTGACGTAGTCGTACGTGCCGTCCGCATCGGAAAGCTTAACGTTGCCCGTATAGAGCACGCGAATGCGACCGTCCTCGGCAAGCGCGGAGCCCGAATACACACCGTGGCAATCGAACGGCTCGTCGGGCAGCAGCGGAGCGCCAACATAGTCCCACATCATAAGATCGCGGCTCGTCGCATGGCCCCAGGCCTTAACGCCGCCCTCGACATCAAACGGCGCATATTGAAAATAGGCATGGAACACGCCGCCCGCTTGGCAAAGACCGTTGGGGTCGTTGAGCCAACCCGCCGGCGGCATAATATGGAAGCGTTGGCCATACGCGCCATGACCGCACTCAGAGGCGGCGGCGTCAACAGCGGCGACCAGCTTTGCAAGGTCGCGACCAAGTGCATTAGACATATCAAAGTCCTAACGGATCGAAAGTTACAAGGCACAAGAGATCGGCACCAGATACGGGAAACGCCCGCGAGCATACAACCCGCGGGCATCCCCTCAATCAAAAGCTCTTAGGCCTGCTCGGAAGCCTTGGGCTCGTCCTTGTACAGGACAAACGAGACGGCAAAGGAAACCAGCGCGGCGACCGCAAACATGATCGCGTACTGCACGGGTTGGGCCAGGCACAGCAGGATACCGAAGATACCGGTAACGCCCGTGCCGGAGGCAGCCAGCGAAGTGAGCGCGCAGACCAGGGCACCGCAACCGCCGCCGATGCAGCCGGCGATGAAGGGCTTAAAGAAGCGCAGGTTCACACCAAAGATGGCAGGCTCGGTAATGCCCATGAAGGCGGACAGGGCCGAAGGAAGCGCCAGACCCTTGATCTTGGCATCGCGGGTCTTAAAGGCAACGGCGAGTGCGGCGCCACCCTGAGCGATGTTGGCGGCGCTAGCGATGGGCAGCCAGTAGGTCACGCCGTACTGGGCGAGCTGGCCCAGGTCGATGGCGGTGTACATCTGGTGGATACCGGTAACGACCGTGGGGGCATAGAACAGGCCGACGATAAAGGAACCGATGCCGAAGGGCAGGGTCAGAAGGGCCTGGATCAGACCGAGGATGGCGTTCTCGGCCCAGACAAAGATGGGGCCGACGGCAACGAGCGTCACGAGCACGGTCACGAACACCGAGACGAGCGGGGTCACAAAGAGGTCGAACATCTCGGGAACGATCTTGTGCAGGCGCTTCTCGAGGAAGGCCAGAATGGCGCAGGCGATGACGATGGGGATCACGTGGCCCTGATAACCGACCCACTCAAAGCTGTAGACGCCGGGGATGACGGTGACCATGGTCTGAACGCCCTCGGAGGCAACCGTGTAGGCGCTCTGCAGCGAGGAGTTGATGAACGCACCTCCGACGACGGCACCCAGGTACGGGTTGGCGCCAAAGGCCTTAGCGGCGGAGTAACCGATCAGGATCTGCAGAATACCAAAGGACGTGCCCGAGACCAGGTCGGCAATCTTGTAGATAAAGTTATTGGTGTCGAGCGCGATAAAGCCGTTGGAGGCCATAAAGTTGAGGGCGCTCATGATTCCCAGCAGCAGGCCCGAGGCCACGATGGCGGGGATGATGGGGACAAAGACATCGCCGAGCACCTTAATGGCACGCATAAAGATGTTCTGCTGCTGCGCCGCGGCCTCCTTAACCTCGGCCTTGGTGGCAGCCTCGACGCCGCTGAGCGCGATGAACTCTTCGTAGACCTTGTTGACGGTGCCGGTACCAAAAATAATCTGGAGCTGGCCCTGGGCCTCAAAGACGCCCTTGGCGCCGTCGATATTCTCGAGGGCTCCCTTGTCGACCTTGGCGTTATCGGCAATCACCAGGCGCAGACGCGTGGCGCAGTGTGCGGCCGAAACAACGTTGCCGGCGCCACCGATGTTGTCGAGCACCTCTTGGGCTGATTTGCGGTAGTCCATGACTTCCCTTTCCTCCAACGGGCGCATTTGCACCCGGCCATCTTTGACAGTTACACTGTAATCGTTTTCAGTTTCATTTGTCTGTAATCGTTTTCATATAGCGGTAAACGGTCGATATTTGACGGTGAAAGGTAGTTTTGAGACAAAAACAGGGAATCAGAGGCCGGCAGACATGCCCAAAGCCTAGACATTCATCAGCTGATGGCCGAGCTTGAGCGTCTTTAGACCGCTCTCCCCCTCCACGCCATCGAGCGTATTGAGCAACATATTGGTCGCCTCGACGCCGCTGGTCAGGTAGCCATAATGCACGGTGGGAATGCCGCCCGTCAGCGCGCGCAAAAATGCGTTGTCGCCAAAACCGCTCACGCGGTGCATGCCCTCGCCCATGCCGCGAACCTCATCGATGGCACGCAGCGCGCCCGCCGCCATGGTGTCGGTCGCGCAGGCGATAAACGAAACATCGGGAGCGACGGAAAGCAGCTCACGCGCCGCACCAAAGCCCGAGTCGAGCGTAAACGAGCCCAGGCGAATCAAGGCGGAATCGAGCGGGTTGCCCGCAGCGCGCAGGCCGGCCTCAAAACCGCGACGGCGGTCATAACCGGCCGCGCGGTCCTCTTCGGTAACTCCAATATAGGCAATCTTGCCGTCCACGCGACCCGCAAGCGCATGACCCAGCTCAAAGGCGGCCTCGTAATCGTCATGATAGACGCACGCCGCGCCCTCGACATGTTGGCCGATCAACACAATGGGCACGCGGCACGATTCAATCGCGCGACGGTGCTCGTCGGTGATCATGGTTGCCACCAGCACAATGCCATCGACCGGGTGGTTTTGGAAAAAATCGAGGTATTCGAGCTCGCGATCGGCCGCGTTGTCAGTATTGGCAAGCAGCATCTGGTAGCCACGGCGACCAAGCACCTGGCCAATACCGGCGGTAATGCGGCTTACGGATTCCGAGTTGATCTTAGGTACGATGACGCCGATGAGCTTGGTGGAACCGGTGCGCAGCGCGCGAGCCTGGCTGGATCGCACGTATCCGGTCAACTCGATTGCCTGCTTAATGCGCTCGGCCTTGTCCGCCGAGATATATCCACCGTTGAGGTAGCGCGAGACGGCGGCGCTCGAAACGACCGCTAGCTCGGCCACATCTTTCATCTTTACCACGAGCACCCCTGTCGTTGAAATCGCTTTCACCATGATACCCGTGAAGACGGCATACGAACCAAATCGGCCCACCCAGGTCGAGCATACGCCAGCGAGCGGGCAGCTGCCGTGGCGAGGTGCCGCGAAAGAGGAGCGAAGCGTACTTTATGTACGCGAGCGACGGTTTGAGCGGCAGATCGCCCGGCAGATGCCTGCGCAGCATCGAGCGGTCCGGCGTTTGTTAAAACGCCGGAACAAAGTTAGCCGTGGTACTCGCCGTTGTACTGGATGAGCGTCAGGTCCTCCACGCCATCGAGCGCGCGAATGGCGTCCGCATAGGGCATGTCAACGCCGTCCGAGAACACCTCCACGGCCATCTCGACCTTGTCACCGCGCATGGTCTTGGACTTCACCGTAAACTTGGTGCGCCCAAATGCACGCACGATATCGTCGCCGGTGGTCTGACCCGTGTAGTGGATGACCATCATGTACACGCGCGCCTTGTCCTGGTGGCTCGCAAAGCCGGCGATCATCACCACGATCACAACTGCCGTGAGCGCCACGAGCGCATACATGCCGGCTCCCGCCGTAATGCCCGTGGTAATGGACCAAAACAGATACAGCAGGTCGAGCGGGTCCTTGACCGCCGTACGATAGCGGACGATGGACAGAGCACCGACCATACCGAGCGAGATGACCACGTTCGTCGAGATCGCGAGCGTAACCATGCAGGTGAGCACGCACATGCCCACAAGCGTCACGGCAAAGCTACGCGAATACACCACGCCGGTAAAAAAGCGCTTGTAGACGTAATAGATCAGGATGCCCATGGCGAGCGCCACGAGCAGCGACAGGCCGATCTTGGCAGGGTCGACCTGGCCAAACGCCTCCAAAACGGAGTTCTTAAAAAAGTCCCTGGTGCTCATGGTCTAAATATCCCCTCGGTTCTCAAAATCCGATTCCCAGTAATTAAATCCGCGCAGGTAGGCGGTCTTTTCGTAACACAGGCAGTACTTGGAGACCGCCGTAAGCTCGGCCGCGCCCGGCGGCACCATATCGCGCACCAGCTGCGGACAAAACTCGGTAAACTTGACCTCCATCACCAGCTTGCCGGGCTCCAGGACCGGCAGCGCGGGCAGCGTCGCGTCAAAGATATCGAAGCTTCCCACCGCGGCACGCACGTTCATGTCAAACGTGATGCGAACGGTGCCCTCGTCCATCACCCACGGCTCGCGCTCGTAATCCACGATGGTCCGCGGGCGCATCATGTTACAGATGCACTCGATGTAGAACTCGCGGCAGAGCGGATAGGGGCTCCTCAGCAAAAAGCCGTAGTCGCCGGCCAAGATCTGCTCAAACTCGTCGCGCGTGAGCGGCGCGTCCTCCTTGTAGATCCAGCTGCCGTACTTCTTTTTGCGCTCGAGCTTAATCACCTTGTCGCTGCCGTTATAGATGCGCACGCGATACTTTTTGCGCATGAGAATACCGGCGTCTTTTTCCTCGTAGGCCGAGTTGCAGTAGTCGTCAAAGTACAGGCTGCGAATGGTGTAACCGCCCGCCCGCGCATGCTTGTCCAGCTTAAACACCGGCGCCATGCGACAGGCAAGTGCGGTGTGCTCGCCCTCGTTAATGAGATATTTGAGCTCGTGGCGGTAACGCTCCTGCGTGGCACGCACAGGCGGGGCCGCCAAGCGCTCAAGCAGAGCGCTAGCCCTCCTCATACGTATCCTCCACGACCTTACCGCCGCCTTGTACGTAAAAGCACTTCATGCCGTAGTGCTTGCCGTCATCGGTCACATAGTAGTCAAACGCATCTTGCGTATAGCCATCGGAGTTGGTGGCACGCACGCGCACAAAATACTGGCCGGTATCGGGCGCATCGCAGGTCACCTCGGGAAGCAGCACGTCCTCGGCCTTAAAGACCACATCGCCAATAGCATAGTCGCGCGCAAGCTCCACGGTGTAGCGAATGTCGCGCGCCTCAAAGTCGTAGGACGCATCCCAATTAATACGAAGCTTACCGTTATCGATCTGCGGCACGCCGATGTAGAACGGCATGGGCTTTTTAAAACTCTCGCGAAAGCTCTTGTAGTTCTCCTCGATCTCGGAGGGAATCGCCGCGGCGATCTGCTCGTATTGGTCCTTGGTGACAGGCAGATTGTCGATATCGGGCGAAGCAAAGACCAGAGATTCAGTCACCTCGCGGTAGTGCTTGATCATCTTGGCCAGGCGAGTCTCGGTCAAATACGAGCGCAAGTCCTTGACGGCACGGTCGAGTTCGCTGCGGAACGACTTGCTGCGCAACGCGCGGTTAAACAGCACGTTGCCCCAGTAGTTGCTTGCACCGCGCTCCCAACTCGCGTAGTCCGAAAACCCGGTAAGAGAAAGCTCCAGCTTACGCAGCATGCCGTCGTTATCCCAATCCAAAAAGTACCAGGTGTTTGAGTTGAGCGGGCTGTACAGATAGCAGTTACGGTTCTGCGTATCGCAGTTGCCCGTCAGGATCTGAAACGCCAGCCAATAGACCAGATTCTCGGTATCAAAGTAGGTATCGAGCACGTCATCGATCTTTTGCGACTCATCGTTGAGCGCATCGAGCATCTCGATGAGCTTGGTGTGGTCCGAATCGCCCTTAATCTCGAGCATGCCCTCAAACGCCGTCTGGTTATAGTCGGGGTCATCCGCCAGCTTAATGGTGTCCTCGTAGCGATGGAAATCGAAGCTGTTCACCTTGTACAGGTGCCCGCTCTTATCCAGGCCATGTGCCTTAAGCGCCGTCTTGTTAAGCTGCTCCACCTGCGTAAACAGGCCGTAGTCCTCAAAGGTGTCGTTGGTCTTTTCGGTCTGGTCGCACACCCACAGATGCACAAACTGCGTGCGCAGACCCATCATCTGGGGAATCCCACGGATAAGGTCGTAGGCCATCTTGTTGCGAAAACGCATTCCCTCGCCCATGTGCTTGTTGAGCGCAATCGCGCGCTGTTGGCGCCAGGTACCCTTGCCCTTTTTGAGCTCCACCTTGTAATTCTTTTGCGAGTTCATGCTCGACGTCTGGCCGCGCACCTGCACGGTGGCATTGGGCGCTTCCTCGCCATAGCCAACCTCGCCGGCAACTGGGCCCTCTTCGTCGCCCGGCTGCAGCAGGCCCATAACCTGATAGCGCGTCACACCCATGTCGGCATAGTCATACACCGAGTACGTGTTGATCTCGGCCCAGCTGTGGTCGGTGTTCTCGGAGCTGTTGCCGCGCGAGACCGTCAGGTACATGGTTACAATGCCCGAGTCGTCGTAGACCTCGTACAGCTCGTCCTTATCGCGCAGGTGCTTGGTACCGTCCGAGGACTCGGCCTTTTTAATCTTGTCCTGCTTTTTGACCTTGTTGGTCGAGGAGTCTTCCTGCACCGAGCAGCCCGAAAGCAACAGCGCACCGGCAGCCGCCTCAAACAGGCGACGGCGGGACATCATTCTATCGGTCATCAGAACCTCCCCAATGGTTGCGATACACGTGAACTACAGCGCGCTCAAACGCACCATGTGGCTCACCCTTATGGCGACCTTCCTCATAGCGCTGCTCGGCACGGTCGAGCAAGCGGCCCAGGTGTGTAAAGCAACCCGTTTTGTCGGTCGCCACAATAGGCTGCTGGCTCAGGATACGATACGGCAAGTTGGCGGTATAGGTATCGAGCCGCAGCAGCGCCACGATAAAAAACACCGCTGCACCCAACAAAAAGCCAAAGCCGTAAAACTGCTGCGGCAAAAGCAACGACACCGCAGTCGCCAGCCCGGCAACGCCCGCAAACAGCCCCGAAGCCAGCACGGCCCCCTTATAGTCGGTAAAGTACAGCAAGATGAGCATCACCGTATTGCCCACGGCATACAGGCCATAGCCCACGCACAGCGTGCGAAAATACCCGTGCATAAGGTTGTTAAAGCCCAACGGTAGGACCGACAGCACCGTGGTCTCGAGCGAGATGACCGCCGCCGTCACAAACAGCTGTTTGAGCGCACAAAAGCGCAGTTCGCTGTTAAGGGTGGAGAGCATCTCCTCCTCGGCCACCACAATGTCGCCTACCACGCCGCCGTCATTGAACAGGCTGTAGTAGTCGCGG
>CABUSL010000095.1 GCA_902494295.1 uncultured Collinsella sp. | reverse complement strand
CGTCATGGTCTTACGTTTGCGTCCGCGCGGCGTGTTCTCCTGCCATCGGAGGATGCATTTCTTGCCACGCTTGGCCTCGGTGATTGAGCCCCACGCGCGGCGCCTCTGCTTGCGTGTCATATAATGTCCCAAGGTTGCCCGGAGCTATCTCCGTGTTACTCCGGCATCCTTGCTATCACCCCAACGCGCCAAGGTTCCAGCCGTGCGCGGTGGGGTTTCTTTATGTCTGGAGTCGTCAAAAGCGCTTTGACGGCTTGGTTGGGCTCTAGCGCAGTTTGCTATAGAAGCTTCTGGTCTTCTGGAGCGGGTCTGAGGTCATGGACCTTGGTTATCCTCACGGACTTGTTCTCCCATGCTCCGATCTCGTTCCGTCGTTGACGGAGCAACAGGTCCGCAATCATGTCGTCCCCGATGCCGAACGTGCGTTCACGCCTCGCGAGCTGGCCGAGGAAGTCGAAGTCCCCCATGTTCGCCGAGAGCTTCTGGCCGTTCCAGTAGAGTTCCCATTTGCGCTTGTCGCTGTACTCGAGCACGGGTTTCGCGACGTTGAGGTGCTGACCCTTCATGATGACGTCGCGCTCCTGCTCCGTCTCGCACTTGGGCGCCGTCCTGATGTCTTCGAAGTCGTCTCGTGAAGATTCGAAGCCGTCGACACCGTCTCCGCTTATCGATAGGCCGCCGATCTTCTCGTTGTCCGCGAGCGCGCCGAACATTGACGAGACAGCGGAGTCGACCTCATTGGAGCCACTGACCTTATAGACGTTCTGCGTGATATTGATGACTGAGTTGTTGCCAGCGGTTACCGAGATGCCGTCGCCAACGCGCTCGACGCTTTTCGGTGCTCCGTTCTTGCCGAGGAACCGGCGGAGCTCGAGATAGCCCTTGAAGGCACTCAGCACCGGCTCGAGCTGATCGCTCGTTTGGCTCAGCGTCCCAAGTATGCCTGGCAGGTCTTTTACGACCGCCTGGAGAATGGCTTCCAGGCAGCCGGGGCGAGTTGCGGTTATCTCGACGTCGATGACCGCATTCGGATCAAGTTCTCTTGCCGAAGCCTGTACGGCCCTCGAGTAGCCGAGGAGCGCCGCGGTGAACGTGCCGACTGAGACCCCTTCCAGGTCGCCCTCGAATTTGAAGGTTATTGTTTTACGCTCCATCACATGTCTCCATATCCGAATCACCTCGGTGGATAATTCTGTCCTCTCGTTGGGATGCTCATAGACGAAGAAAGGCGACTGTCCTCGGGGACAGCCGCCTTTCCTTTGGACGCTGGCCCCGTGGGGTCCCTGCGTCAATACCGCTGTCCAAATTACCGTTTGCCGTCGGCGCGGTCAAGCCGTCGCCCATTTTCGCGACCCCACGAAAATGGGGAACAACTGGCGTTTTGATGGGCCCTTGTGCCCGTCACGCCTTGCCGTTCAGACGCTTCGTCATGCGCTCGAAGTCGTTCTCGTAGGCCTTGTCCTGGAGCTTCTGGAACTCATGGAAGCGCTCCTTGGCGATCTTGTCCGCCGTCTTCTTGTTGCGGTTGCCGAGGCCCTTGAGCACCTCGCGCCCGCTGAATGTCAGGAAGCCGTCGAGCAGGCGCTCGCAGTCCTCCATGCTCGTAAGGACGTGCCGCTCGGCCCTGTCCTCGAGCGTGTCGAGCAGCATCGTGACGAGGCGGTTCAGCTGCCTGATCTCGTCCTCGGACAGGTAGTTCTTGGCCACGGTGACGTCCGAGGAGTGAATGCGGCCCTCGGGGCCTCCCTTCCACGACGTGAGTCCCATGTTGGGCTTGGAGGGGTCGGAGCGCCCCTGGACGATCTCGGCCGCGGTGTGCCCGGTGACGGCGTAGTGCATCTTGTTCTGGACCGCGGCGTAGAAGTTCTTGGCCATGGTCGAGTCCTTGTCGTAGTCGAAGCTGCACTCCTGGAATATGTCGGTGATCTTGAGCCACACGCGCCGCTCGCTCGCGCGGATGTCGCGGATGCGGGCGAGCAGCTCGTCGAAGTAGTCCTTGCCGAAGGGCCGGCCGTTCTTGAGCATGTCGTCGTTGAGGACGAAACCCTTGGTGATGTACTCCTTGAGGGTCGCCGTGGCCCACTGGCGGAAACGGGTCGCGCGCAGCGAGTTCACGCGGTATCCGACGGCAATGATGGCATCGAGCGCGTAGAAGTCGACCATATATGTCTTGCCATCTGAGGCAGTTGTTGCAATTTTTGCAACAACTGCCTCTCGGGCAAGCTCACCCTCTTCGAAGATGTTCTTCATGTGGCGCGAGATGGTCGACTTGTCCTTGTCGAACAGCTCGGCGATTTCCTTCTGGGGCATCCAAAGCGTTTCGTTCATGTAGCGTACCTGCACCGGCACGTTTGTCCCCTCGGACTGGTACAGGACGATCTCGGCCTGGATAGGGTCTTCCATATATCTACCTTTCCGTTGAATGCCTACGCGGACCTTACTTGATCCGCTTCCAGCCCTTCGCCTTCAGGCGCTGCAGCCTGAGCTTGGGACAGCTCGGCCTGGTCGCGTGCCGTCTCCAAGATCTTCGAGCGCCTCTTCTCGGTGCTCTGCCGGTAGCAGGTGATCAGCTCGCCCTCCGCGCCTGCCGGCGCCGTCGGCTTGCCCTCAGGATGCTCCTCGTACCATCCGAGCAGGTCGTTGGGGTCGGTGTTGAATACTTCGCAGAGCGCACCTACGAGCTCTGCGTTCGGATAGCTCTCCTCGCGCTCCCAAGACTGAATAGTTCGGAATGACTTGCCGACTTTTTGTGCTAGCTCCTTTTGGTTTAGCCCCTGGGCTTCTCGGCGCTCTCTTAGACGAAGGTTCATCCTCACTCCTTTCTTTACGTTAAGTAAATAGTAAACAAAAAAATGTCTTTACACAAAAAAATGTTGCTCATTTGATTAAAAGGGGGCATAAAACTATTCATATTGAAATTCGACAGACAGAAAAACGTCTCAAAGGAGGAACGAATGGACTTCAGTAAGGAGCTGGCGGGAATATCCGCGCCGCACGCGCCCGAGCTGACCTTTCTCAGGCTGAGGTCGCTTCCAAAGTAGGAATGAACGTCAGCACTTTCGCGAAGTACGAGAGTGGCGATTACATACCTGGAGCCGACAAGCTCTTGGCTATCTCGCAGGTTCTTGCTTGTCCGCCCAACGACCTGATGGGCTGGAACACGGACGAGGCCGCATAGGGATGGAGGAAGAGGAATGACTGGAAGGAGCTACAAGCTGCCCGACGACATCACGGCCCTAGGCGGCATGGTGATCTTTGTGTTAATAAACACGGATATTTGGGGTGCACGTCCACGTGGCTTTCGTATCCCCAAATTATCCCAAGTGCATGTGCTAACCCGTTTTTACGCGCTTGTGCCGTTGTTGCCGTACTTAAACCCGCAGGTAAGCAGTGTGTTCGATTTTGTCGTTCTTACTGGTCAGTACTGCCACAATTAGACCCCAAAACAGTCCCCAGATGTTACAGATCGAGACAGAAGAATCTCTCCCCGGCTTCAATCTCAATCTGTAACAACTGGAAGCCAAATCCTCAGCTTACTGTTACAGATCGAGACAAAACTTCAACGTGGTAGCCGGCAGACGAGGTTGTCGACGTTGCTGGGTCTCCCCTCGCCTGCCGTTGGCGGGTGTTGCGGGCCTGTTCGCCGCATTGCCGCCGCACTGGGGGTGTGCGGACCGTAGGATAGTCTTATTGACGGCCTGTCAACTCGTCTGGGAGGCACTGTGACAGAAACGTTTGATATCGCGATTGTCGGCGCGGGCATCACGGGATGCGCCATCGCGCGGCAGCTTGCGCGTTTTGACATATCCATTTGTGTGGTCGAGGCGGCCAACGATATCGCGCTGGGCGCGTCGAAGGCCAACGGCGGCCTGGTGCACGCAGGCTACTATCCGGCTCCGGGCACGGTAAAGGCGCAGGTCAACGCCCGCGGTTGCGAGCTATATGGCACGTGGGCCCAGGAGCTGGGATTTTTGTTTTGCCGCACCGGTTCGATGGTGCTGGGTTTCAACGACGAAGACCGCACGCACCTGGAGAAGCTGCGCCAGAATGGCCTGGCCAACGGCGTGCCCGAGCTGGCAATCATTGACCCCGACCACATCCGGGAGCTGGAACCGCGTGCGAGTGCCGACGCCACATGTGCGCTGTGGTGCCCTTCGACCGGCTACGTTGACCCGTTTGAAGTGGCCATAGCTGCGCTGGAAAACGCCGTCGCCAACGGCGTGACGTTCATGCGCTCTGCTCCAGTGAAGGCGATTGAGGTTGCTGGCTCGCACGACGAGGACGTTTCAGCCGACGGCAAGGAACGCGCACGCTTTACGCTGGTGACGCCCGCCAGTGACGTGCGCTGTCGTTACCTGATCAATGCCGCGGGCAACGGAGCCGCGGACATCTCGCACATGGCCGGCGCCGAGGAGTTCCAAATGGTCTGGCGCCAGGGCAACATCGTGGTGCTCGACAAGGAGCCGCGTGCGCTCATGCCGCTCTACCCTGTTCCTACGCCGGTGTCCAAGGGCGTTATCGTCACGGGCACTGTACATGGCAACACCGTGATTACCGCGACCGCTGCCGTGCGCGAGCCCGGCGACACGCAGACCTATGTGAGCGATGTCAACGCGCTGCTGGGCGGCGCGCGCAAGCTGGTGCCCGATCTGGACACGCGTCGCGTTGTGCGCGCGTTTGCCGGCGGTCGTCCGGTCATTAAGGGAACGAACGACTTTTTTATTGGGCAGTCCGCCGTGGTGCCGGGGCTGTTCGGGGCCGCGGGCATTCAGTCGCCGGGCGTGGCGAGCGCGCCGGCCATTGCCGAGCGCATGGAGCAGACGATGCGCGATGCCGGCGTGGCCCTGCGCGAACGGGACGATTGGGACCCGATTCGCCGCGCGCCGGACGACTTTGACCGCGCTCCGCTTGCGCGCAAGGAAGAGCTCATTGAGTCCGATCCAGCATGGGGGCAGATCGTCTGCCGCTGCGAGACGGTGCCCGAGGCCGAGATTATGGCCGCGATCCGACGCCAGCCGGGCGCGGTTTCGGTCGAGGGCGTCAAACGCCGCTGCCGCGCCGGCATGGGCCGGTGCCAAAGCGGCTTTTGCCAGAGCCGCGTGGTGGCGATTCTTGCCCGCGAGCTGGGCTGCGATCCCAGCGAGGTGCTGTTGGAGGATGCCGGTTCTTGGCTGGTTGAGGGACCGCTGAAGGGGGTGCGCTAGGATGGCAGAACTCAAATCGAGCGCGATTGATTGCAGCGTCGTAGAAGCCGTACAAACGCAAGCCTTCGACGTGGTCGTTATCGGCGGCGGACCTGCCGGCATGGCGGCCGCGCTGGCCGCGCATAAGGCCGGAGCGCGCGTGGCCATCGTGGAGCGCGAGCAGCACCTGGGCGGAATCCTCCGCCAGTGCATCCACCCTGGCTTTGGCCTGTCGCACTTTAAACAGGAACTCACCGGTCCCGAGTACGCGCAGCGCTTTATCGACCAGGTGCACGCAACCGACATTGCGCTGTTCCTGAACAGCATGGTGATTGGGATTGATTCGGGCGAACCTACGGAAGACAACGCGGTCCATACCGTCACGCTCATGAGTCGCAACGGCATGTTACAGCTCACCGGACGCGCGATCGTCCTTGCCATGGGGTGCCGCGAGCGCACGCGCAGCGAGATCAAGATCCCCGGCAGCCGACCCGCCGGCGTGTTTACGGCGGGCCTGGCGCAGCGATACATCAATATCGAAAACCTCAAACCCGGTTCGCGCGCCGTCATTTTGGGCTCGGGCGACATCGGACTTATCATGGCGCGCCGCTGCACGCTCGAGGGGATTTCCGTCGAGGGCGTGTACGAGCTCATGCCATACGACAACGGTCTGCGCCGCAACGTCAAGAACTGTCTGGACGACTTTGGCATTCCGCTGCACCTGTCCACCACCGTCACGCGCGTGATCGGGCACGACCGCGTGGAGGCCGTCGAGGTGAGCCAGGTCGACAAGCGCCTGGTGCCCATTCCGGGGACCGAGCGCATTGTTCCGTGTGACACGCTGCTGCTTTCGGTGGGCCTGATTCCCGAGAACGAGCTTTCGGTTGCCGCAGGCGTGGAGCTTGACCCGCGCACGCGCGGCGCTGTGGTGGACCAAAGCCTGCAGACGGGTGTGTCGGGCATCTTTGCCTGCGGCAATGTTCTGCACGTGCACGACCTGGCCGACAACGTGACAACCGAGTCCGAGAGGGCTGGCGCAGCTGCGGCGGCGTGGGCGTTGGGGACCGGCGCGGGCACCGTTCCGAACTGCGAGTTCACCGTCTCCCCTGCCGGCATTGCAGGATACGCGCTACCGGGACGCATTACGACTGTGGCACTCACCAAGCTTAACTTCCGCGTGCGCCGACCCGTCGACGCTGCCCGCGTGCACATTCTGGCAGGCGACGAAGAGCTGTTTGCAGGCAAGGTCCGCCCGTTTAAACCGAGCGTCATGGAGAGTTTCCCGCTACCGGCGAAGGTGATACAGCGCGCACTCGATATGGGCGTTAGCGAGATAGTCCTATCCGTCGATCCCGTTGAGGAGGCATAAACCATGAGCGATAACGCGATCGAAACGCTGCAGTTCAACTGCACGACCTGCCCATCCGAATGCCTCCTGACCGTAAAGGTGGAGCGCGACGCCAATGACACCGTGGTGGAAGTGCGCTCCGTAACCGGCAACAACTGCCCGCGCGGCGATAAGTTCGCACATCAGGAGCTCACCTGTCCCACGCGCGTGCTCACGACGACCGTGGTCGTCTCCGGCGGCGACGAGACGCTGCTGCCTGTGCGCACGGCTGAGGCCATCCCTCTGGCACTCCACGCCCAAGCCATGAACCTCATCCGAGGCCTAGTCGTCAACGCCCCCATCCGCACGGGCAACGTCGTGCTGGAAGACCTCCTCGGCACCAGCATCAACCTCATCGCCAGCATGGACATCAACCGAGCCCAAGAAGCTAATTAGGGACGGGGCTCTTTTAGCTACCCCGCCATCCACCCCGCCCCTCCTCAATTGCGGTGAAATAGTTCCTGATTTCCGCCAAAACCCCGGCATCCAAGAACTATTCCACCGCAACTATCCTTAGAATCGATATTTAGCTTGTGCCTACTTTAGTGCCATTTCAAAACTATGCCGGATTACGGGGCTGATTCGGAGACCCCCATCCATACCGGCATTTTTCGATTTTTGATAAGCCGTCTACCTGCGGTTTTGTTTTCGCGATTTTTCCCATGGTCAAGTAATACAGGTCCAGCCCCGTAATCCGCCATACTTTTGAAACCAACCCATTTGGGACGGGCCTCTTTTAGCTGCTTTTGCCTGCATACCTGCCAGGCTGGCCATGCCAAGGAGTGTCCCGAGGTGCCGGCATAAAAGGAACGTCCCTATGTGCCGGGCTTGGGATACCATGGTGGCACCCTAGCGAAAGGATGTTTCATGGCACATGTCGATGACCAGCGTGTGGCGCGCGTGCTCGATGCGCTCGAGGCTCAGCACCCCGGCGCACAGCTGCTCGTAAACGACCCGTGGTCGATTTATTACCTGACCGGCTTTTATGCCGATATGTTCGAGCGTTTTTGCGGCGTGATGCTCGCACGCAATTGCGAGCCCGTGATCTTGGTCAACGCGCTGCATCAGCTGCCCGAGTATGACAATGCCCGCGTCGCCTATCACACCGATACCGACGTCGTGACCGACGCCATCACACGCGAGGTCAATCCTGCCAAGCCCCTCGGCATCGACACCGTTATGCGCTCCGGCTTTTTGATGCCGCTCATTGAGCGCCACGCCGCCAGCGAGTTTTTCCTGGGCGACTTTGCCGTCACCGCCGCACGCACCCACAAGGACGAAGCCGAGCAGGAACTCATGCGCGCGTCCTCGGCCGCCAACGACGCCGTGATGGCCGACGCCATCAAGCTCGTTCACGAGGGCGTGACGGAGCGCGAAATTGCCGACCAGATGCTCGGCCTGTATCGCAAGCACGGCTGCGAGGGCTTTAGCTTTCCGCCCATCGTAAGCTTTGGCGCCAACGCCGGCGACCCGCACCACGAGCCCGACGACACCGTACTCAAGCGCGGCGACGTGGTGCTGTTCGACATTGGCGGGGCCG
>CABUSL010000094.1 GCA_902494295.1 uncultured Collinsella sp. | reverse complement strand
CGTACCGCGGGCACAGACATGGTAAAAGCCGGTAACCGTTCTCCAAACGCGCTGCATGGCGTTCCTTTCGCCGGGATCTGCTTGCCATCCAATACAGCACGATTGAAGCGTGCCATCAAAACATTCACGCAAAACAATACACTCGCGCGGCCAAAGGCAGTAATCAGGCGGCGAACGGCACCGTTGCAACAGGTCAACCCCTGCAACGCTTACAAGAGCTGACCAAAAGCTTGCCCAAGAAGGACCCCCTCTACGGAAGTTCACGACCACAGAACATAGAGTTAAACCGTTTCAATTAAAACTTCCGGACTTCTCGCTACGAAAACTGAGCCGTTCGCCGAATATTCCGTGCATTTCGCGGTATTATAGGGGCTGCATGTCATGTCCCTTTCGAAGGGTCGCCCGGCAATCGCCAGCCACGACCCCCAGACGGGACGCCAACACGATAGAGAGGAGAGGCATGCAGTACTCACAGGAAGTGGAGAACATGTGCCCCGTTGCCAAGGGTGCATACCACGGCCCCGCACCCATCCCCGAGGAGGGCAAGTGGGTCCAGGCTAAGGAGATTTCCGACATCTCCGGTCTTACGCACGGTGTGGGTTGGTGCGCACCTCAGCAGGGCGCCTGCAAGCTCACGCTGAACGTCAAGGACGGCATCATCGAGGAGGCCCTCGTTGAGACCATCGGCTGCTCGGGCATGACCCACTCTGCCGCCATGGCTTCCGAGATCCTTCCCGGTAAGACCATCCTCGAGGCCCTCAACACCGACCTCGTCTGCGACGCCATCAACGTTGCTATGCGCGAGATCTTCCTGCAGATCGTTTACGGCCGCAGCCAGACCGCATTCTCCGAGGGCGGCCTGCCCGTGGGCGCCTCCCTCGACGACCTCGGCAAGGGCCTTCGCTCTCAGGTCGGCACCATGTTCGGCACCAAGGCCAAGGGCGCTCGTTACCTCGAGCTCGCTCAGGGCTACGTCACCCGCATGGCTCTCAACGATAAGAACGAGATCATCGCGTTCGAGTTCCTGAACCTCGGTAAGTTCACCGACGCCGTCAAGGCCGGCAAGACCCCCGAGGAGGCCATCGCTGGCGCTATGGGCCACTATGGTCAGTGGGAGAACGCTGCCAAGTACATCGACCCGCGCACCGACGAGGAGACTCACTCCGTCGCCAGCGTGTTCCCGGTTCACGAGTAGAAAGGGAGGGAAATAACTATGACTGTTACGTTCGAAGGTTACGAGCGCCGCGCTGACAAGATCAACAAGTGCCTCGCCGACAACGGCATCGCCTCCCTCGAGGAAGCTCTGCAGATCTGCACCGACAAGGGCTTCAACCCGCGTGAGATCGTCAACAACACCCAGTCCATCGCCTTCCAGAACGCTGAGTGGGCCTACACCCTCGGCTGCGCTCTCGCTGTCAAGCGTGGCGCCAAGTCCGCTTCTGAGGCTGCTGCCATCATCGGCGAGGGCATCCAGGCCTTCACCGTTCCCGGCTCCGTCGCCGAGGACCGCAAGGTCGGTCTGGGCCACGGCAACCTGGGCGCTATGCTGCTCTCCGACGACACCGAGTGCTTCGCCTTCCTGGCCGGCCACGAGTCCTTCGCTGCCGCTGAGGGCGCCATCGGCCTGGCTCTGAACGCCAACAAGGCTCGCAAGAAGCCGCTGCGCGTTATCCTCAACGGTCTGGGCAAGGACGCCGCCCAGATCATCGCCCGCATCAACGGCTTCACCTATGTGAAGACCCAGTTCGACTACTACACGGGCGAGCTCAAGGTCGTCGAGACCATCCCCTACTCCGATGGTCCCCGCGCTGCCGTTAACTGCTACGGCTCCGACGACGTCCGCGAGGGCGTTGCCATCATGTGGCACGAGAACGTCGATATCTCGATCACCGGTAACTCCACCAACCCCACGCGCTTCCAGCACCCCGTCGCTGGCACCTACAAGAAGGAGCGCCTCGAGGCTGGCAAGAAGTACTTCTCCGTCGCTTCTGGTGGCGGCACTGGCCGTACCCTGCACCCGGACAACATGGGCGCCGGCCCTGCCTCTTACGGCATGACCGACACCATGGGCCGTATGCACTCCGACGCCCAGTTCGCCGGTTCTTCCTCCGTGCCTGCGCACGTCGACATGATGGGTCTCATCGGCATGGGCAACAACCCCATGGTCGGTGCCACCGTCGCCTGCGCTGTCGCCGTCGAGGAGGCCCTCAAGGCCTAATCGCGTCCGCGCGATGCTCATATAGTTGAGCCATGGAGCCGCTACCTTTCGAGGTAGTGGCTCTTTTTTATTCACGCTGCCATAAAGTAGTCCATCACCGGTATATCAGTTGCGGTGATATACGGACTGAATAACGCCTTCACATGCCAAAACAGTCCCTATTTCACCGCAACTTATTGAGGGGATGGGGGCAGAGCGATCGGACACTCTTGACGCCCACCTGCCATATTTGCCCTTTACCGAAACATGAGTCCTTTGCAAGACATTTGCCGATCAGCCATGCGACAATTCGCCGGACGAGAAAGGAATCCGATGGAATCGACTGATGTACTGGTAATTGGATCTGGCATTGCGGGCCTTTGCGCCGCCATCGAAGCGGCACGCACGGGTGCAACCGTCGCTGTGGCAAGCGCCGGCAAGACCATGAGCGGATCGAGCTTCTTCCCGGGCACCTGGGGCCTCGGCCTTATTGGCCCCGTTGACGAAGACGACGAACAGGACCTCATCGATATCATCCAGGCCGTGGGCGGCGGTGTTGCCGACCCTACGCTCGTCCAGACGTTTGTCCACGGTATTCCTCAGGCCATCCAATGGCTCGAGCGGGATCTAGGTGTTGAGCTCCAGCGTCCGCAAAGTGCCGAGAGCGCCCAGCAGAAGCAGTTTATCCCCTGCTTTGACCATAAGACGCGTATGTGGCGCGGCCTCACCCGCAAGCCGCTTGAGGACGCGTGTACGGCCCAGATCGAGTCTCTCGGCATTCGCCTGCTCCCCCGCCACGAACTTATCGACCTTGTTGAGGACACAATCGGAAAGATTACCGGCGCCGTGCTCTACGACCGCGCAAACGAGCATCTCGTGCCTATGGCAGCCAAGGCCACTATCATCGCTGCGGGCGGCACGGGTGGCCTGTTCGAGCGAAGCCTCACTTCCGCCGATGTGCTCAGCTCCTCGCAGGCCATCGCACTGGTGCACGGTGCGTCCCTTACTAATATAGAGTTCATGCAGATGATGCCGGGCTTCATCGAGCCCAAGCGCAACCTTGTCTTTAACGAGAAGACCTGGCGCTACGTCACATTTGACCAACCGGTCGATATTGCCGACGGCAAGCTGGACGACCTGCTCGATCAGCGCTCCGGATATGGTCCCTTCACGTCACGCTTGGCCTCCCGCGCCATCGATCTTGCCATCGATCAAGCGGGTGCCGAAGGCCTCGCGCTCCACTACGACTTCCCCCGCGAGAACGTCCCCGAGTTTGTGCAGACCTTTGCCACTTGGCTACAAGACGAGCATAGCATCGCGCCGACCGACGAGATGCGCGTGGCGATGTATGCCCACGCCGCCAACGGCGGTATCAAGATCGACAAGACCGCGTACACGGGCGTTGAGGGACTCTATGCTTGCGGCGAGGCGACAGGCGGCATGCACGGCGCCGACCGCATCGGCGGCCTGTCAAGCGCCAACGGCATCGTCTTTGGGCGCATCGCTGGCGCATCGGCAGCCCTTGCAGCGCAGAAAGAGCCTGAGGCAGCCCTGAAGGCGGATATCGCCCTCCCCCAGTACGGCATTGCCACAACAGATGCCGAACGCCTGACGCACGGCCTCAAACACACGATGAGCACCTATTGCATGATCAACCGCACCGAGACGGGTCTATCCAAGGCACTGCACGAGCTTGAGGGCTTGAAGACGGAGGCAACGACCTTGAGCACGCAGAAAGCCCAGGACAGCGAAGTCGCAGCCCTCGCCCGCCTGCAATCGCAGATTCAGCTGGCACAGGAAATGGTCAAAGCCATGCGCAAGCGAACTGAAAGCCTGGGTTCGCACTATCGAGCAGACTAAATCGATTCTCACTTTGAGTTTGATCACAACTCCTCAACATGAATCGAGCCCCGTGAGCATAATTCTCATAAGGAGAGAACGTTTATGGGGCTTTAGCCGTGTTTCCCTAAGGGAATCACGGTGCAGTTTCCTCAGCTCCGCGCCCTTTCGGGTTCGACCCCATGAAAGGCCAACAAAAAAGACGGCCAACTTTCGCTGACCGTCTTAACATGCTTTGGTGGGCCGTCAGGGGGTCAGCCTGCTTTGCAGGCGGCCGCTACGGCGCTTTGCGCCTTGCGCGCTGCGCTGGTAAATGCTTACGCATTTCCTCAGCTCCGCGCCCCGACGGGTTCGACCCCATGCAAGGTCAACAAAAAAGCGACCAGCCGAAGCTAGTCGCTTTACAATGCTTTGGTGGGCCGTCAGGGGTTCGAACCCTGGACCTTGGGATTAAGAGTCCCCTGCTCTACCAACTGAGCTAACGACCCAAAGCTAAAGTCCGTTGTGGCGGACTTTAGAGGAGATATCGTGTGGTGGGCCGTCAGGGGGTCGAACCCTGGACCTTGGGATTAAGAGTCCCCTGCTCTACCAACTGAGCTAACGACCCGATATCAACACGAAGCAAGAACTGGGGTGGGTAAAGGGACTCGAACCCTCGACCTACGGGACCACAACCCGTCGCTCTAGCCAACTGAGCTACACCCACCGTGTCCTGTGCGCTTCGCGCTCGACTATTATTGCAAGGAACGCCACGCGATGCAAGCCCCAATTTTCAAGAATTTTGAAAAGAGTTTTTCGAGCGCGTTTCGAGCAATTCCCACCGGTTCCATAGGAGTAAACTTGCCCCACTGCAAATCCTCGAAAGGACCGGCATGAAAGAACTCTCCAACCGCACGGCAACATTTACCGATTCGGTCATCCGCCGCATGACACGCATCTCCAATAAGTACGATGCCGTCAATCTCTCGCAGGGCTTCCCCGACTTCGATCCTCCGGCGCAGCTGCTCAACAGCCTGAGCACCATCGCCGCCGACCCCAAGCCGCTCTACCACCAGTACTCCATTACCTGGGGCTCCCAGGCCATGCGCGAGGCGCTCGCCGCCAAACAGGAGCACTTTATGGGCATGCCGATCGACCCCAACCAGAATATCGTGGTCACCTGCGGCTCCACCGAGGCCATGATGGCCGCCATGATGACGGTTACGAACCCCGGAGACAAGGTCGTCATCTTCTCGCCGTTCTACGAGAACTACGGCGCTGACACCATTCTCTCGGGTGCCGAGCCCATCTATGCGCCGCTCAACCCGCCCACATTCGACTTTGACCGCGAGACGCTCGAGGCAGCCTTCCGCGACAACGACCCCAAGGCCATCGTCCTGTGCAACCCTTCCAACCCCTGCGGCAAGGTCTTTACGCGCGAGGAACTCACCTTTATCGCCGACCTCTGCAAAAAGTACGACGCCTACTGCATCACCGACGAAGTATACGAGCACATCGTCTACGCACCCCATGAGCACGTCTACATGGCCACGCTGCCTGGCATGTTCGAGCGCACCATCAGCTGCAGCTCGCTGTCTAAGACCTACTCCATTACTGGCTGGCGCCTGGGCTACACCATTGCCCCGGCCCAGATCACCGAGCGCATCAAGAAGGTCCACGACTTTCTCACCGTAGGTGCCGCCGCTCCCCTGCAGGAAGCCGTTGTCACCGCCCTCAACTTCGACGACAGCTATTACGATGAGGTCCTCGACCTCTACACCGCCAAACGCGACCTGTTCTGCCAGGGGCTCGATAGCATCGGTCTTGAGCATAACGTGCCGCAGGGCGCCTACTACGTCATGATGGACATCTCTGAGTTTGGCTATGACAGCGACCTCGAATTCTGCGAGGACCTCGCATCCAAGGTGGGCGTGGGCGCCGTGCCCGGCTCGAGCTTCTTCCGCGAGCCCGTCAACCATCTGATTCGTTTCCACTTTGCCAAGCGGGACGAGACGCTTAACGCGGCACTGGAGAACCTCAAGTCGCTACGTGATAAAATCAAGCCGCGCGGGTAAGGACGGCCCGGCAACTAAAGCAACCAAAGAAGCCCCGCACCGCCCGCCACGTTGCGAGGCTTCTTTTTATAGCGCTTTCTTAAATGGTTTAGAGCCCTATACTTTAGTCACGGAGCAACTCGTCCCAGAGAGAGGAATACTATGGCAGAACAGCAGCTTATCGGAGCGCTCGAGGCCGGCGGCACCAAGATGGTCTGCGCCACGGGCTATGCAGACGGTACGGTCCTGGAGCGTGAGCAGATCGCGACCACGACCCCGCAGGAGACCGTTGAGGCCGTCAATGCATGGTTTGCCGACAAGGGCATCGCCGCGCTGGGCATCGGCGCCTTTGGCCCCACCGCAGTCAACCCTGCCTCGCCCCAATACGGCAAGATCCTGGAGACGCCCAAAACGGCATGGCGCTACTTTGACCTGCTGGGCACCATCCAAAACGAGCTCAATATTCCCTGCGGCTACGACACCGACGTCAACGTCGCCTGCCTGGGCGAGGTCACCTTTGGTTGCGCCCAGGGCCTCACTGACGTTGTGTATCTGACCATCGGCACCGGCGTGGGCGCCGGCGTGCTCTCGGGCGGTAAGCTCGTACACGGCATGATGCATCCCGAGGCCGGCCACATCCTGGTCACGCGCGACCCGCGCGACACCATTGGCGAGCACAGCGCCTGCCCCTTCCACGACAACTGCCTCGAGGGCCTCATCGCCGGCCCCGGCGTTAAAAAGCGCTGGGATGGCAAGAGCGCTGGAGACATGGCCGATGACCCGGAGGCCATGGACCTGCTCGCCGGCTATCTGGCACAGGCGCTCATGACCTACACGCTGTGCTACGCGCCGCAAAAGATCATCATCGGCGGCGGCGTGGCCGACCACACCCCCATCGTGCCGCTCGCGCGCAAGAAGTGCGCCGAAATGCTCAACGGCTATATCGTCACGCCCGAGGTCAACGACATCGATAACTACATCGTCAACAACAGCCTCGAGGGCAAGCAGGGCATTATGGGTTGCCTGGCCCTGGGCGCACAGGCGCTTCAGTAGCAGACGCACCCACAGGGCGTGGCGCGCCCGGCAAATCCGACCTACGGAACGACGCCACCACGCCCCATATAAGCCCTCTAATAAAAAAGGCCGCCTAGGACCAAACATACGTCCTAGGCGGCCTTTTTGGCACATATGAGCGATCGTAGTAGATATCGGAGCACAACGCCCGTTGCCGCTCCACAGCAGTCGATCATCACATCGGTGATCATGCCAGCGCGTCCCGGCACAAAGAGCTGAATCGTCTCGTCGATCGAGGGAATCAGCAGCAGGAACACCGCCGTGGGCAGCAGCACGTCAAAGGTGCGCCGGCCCTCAAAATCAAAGGCGTGCGTTGCCAGGATGCCGAGCACCATATACTCGGTAAAATGCGCGCACTTGCGAACAACAAAGTTGGTCACCCATTCATATGGAAGTCCCACGCCGTGCAAGAAACAGCGAATAGCTTCCATGACCGTTAGGCTCAGCGAGCCCGACCCCGAGCCGGGAACCAGCGAATTGCCCCAGATCAAGAGCGCCATCAGGCAGGTCACGACCGCCCATTTTCGATTGATCTTAACCATGCAGAAGTTATGCCTCCGCGCGGAGCGGCGCGAAGCTGGCGGTACCGCCCTCGATAACGCTCAGGTAGGCACGGCCCGTACGCTTGGCGGTAGAGGACTGCAGGCGCTCGATCTCCTCCTCGAGGATCTGATTGACGCGCTCGTGACGACGGTTTTCCATAATGCCGGCGGCAATAGCCTCGGCCCGCTCGATGCTCTCGCGCGAGATACGGGCAGTATCCTCGGGGAACACAGCGCTGTGACGGCCGACATAGGCGGGGGCAGCAGGCTGAGGGGCAGCGACGGGAGCGGGGGCTGCAACAGGAGCAGGCTCGTCAATCTCATCCAGAATCGCGGTGGCGGCGGCCCACATGTCCTCGTGGCCCGAGTAATCAGCCATGGGGACATCAACCTCGAGTGAGGCATCCGGAAGGTCGCCGGTGTCGATGCGATCTTGGGCATCAATCGATGCGGTGATGGCTGCAGGCTCATCGAGGTCATCGAAATCGATATCCGCGGCACCGGAGATGATAGGCATGCTGGCGACCCCCGCCTATGTCGGCCGTCACAGCGCTGTGTTCCCCGAGGATACTGCCCGTATCTCGCG
>CABUSL010000093.1 GCA_902494295.1 uncultured Collinsella sp. | reverse complement strand
TACGCTTGAACTGAGAAGGGGGAGGCCTCGCGGCCTCCCCTTTTTTGCGTTTATTGGGCGTAAATGACTCTATTACACCAGACGATCTTATCGTTTTTGGTATTGAGCCTTTATTTAAAGAAGTTAAATCGAATAACAAGGGCAACCGCTACGGCCACAATGATCAAAAGCAGGATTGTCAGTCGATGCTGCTTGCGTCGTTTACTTGACGAAACGAAGATCGATTTTCCTTGTTTTGGCGTCTCGAGATAACGAGCCGAATGCGTTAAGGTTTGCTTTGGTCGAGGACCTCTTTGTTGATGAGCGGCGGATGCTTTCAGTGGCTCATCACTAGCTGCGCTGTTTTTTGATAACGGTGCATCTTTCAGATATACAGGGTCTCCCGAGGCGACGCCCATATGTTTACGTCCCGTTTGGGCATCCTCGAGTGTTTGATATCGATTTCTCGTCACATACTCGGGCTCCGGATCATTAATGGGCTCTTGCGAGATGTGGGGGCGATGGAACCGTGGCGGCTGCGTGGACGTATCTTCCCCCTGCGTCGGCATAAACATTTTGTTCTGGTTTTGGTCGTCCATGATGCCCTTTAGCTCGTTACCAACAACGTGTACGCGCTCATTGTAAGCCCCTTGTTATTTGTAGCTGCGAACATACTCGTTATTTAAGCTCTGGTTCAAAGAACCTTAACCTTACTAAAACCTGAGTCATACACGCTTAGATATGCTTATAGTACTGGACTCAAAAAACTTTATAGTCGATGTATATATAAGCACTGTGTGGGCATATATAAGAGCGTCAAAAGAAGTCCCAGTCACCTAGAAGATGGCTCGGCAGTCCTAAAAGGAGTGGTAAACATGGCAAGCATGGTTCCTTATCGTTCGGTTTTTGGCGTTCGTCCTTCTGCTAGCTCGCTGTTCGATCTGTTTGATGATATGACCGACCTTGCAAACAACTCGATTGCTTCCAAGGCGTTTCCCGTTGACGTTGAGGATAAGGGCGACGGCTATGAGGTCAAGGCCTATCTGACCGGTGTCGCCAAGGACGATATCGATGTCGAGCTCAATGAGGGCCGTCTGTCCATTAGCGTGAATGTCGAGGAAGACGAGGAGAACGAGGACAAGAACTTCCTGCAGAAGGAGTTCAGCTCGTACAGCGCGACGCGTGGCGTGTATCTAAAGGACGCTTCGAGCGAGGGCCTCTCGGCTAAGTACGCTGACGGCATCCTGACCGTTACGGTTCCCAAGATCGTCGAGAAGAAGAACGTTACGAAGATCTCCATCGACTAACTTCGTTGGTGTTCTGCGCTATTAAAAGACAGCAAAAGGGGCTGGGAAGCGATTCTCGGCCCCTTTTGCTGTCTAGGACAGTCTATTGAATGGTTGCCGGCTGATACTGACTCGCAGGGCGTATCGAGAGTTTTCGCGATCCTTGGAGAAGGGTTGCGGAGCTGCCGACCTCGTCATCCAGGGTTGCGGCCAGAGCTTTGGCATAGCTTTTGACGGTAAGGCTCGGACGATTGTTATCTTGGCTGATATGCATGGCAATGAGCTGTTCGGTGCGATCGGTAACAAGTGCGCGCGCGGCTTCGGCGGCTTGGCTGTTGGAGAGGTGTCCCCTTGCAGACAGGATGCGCTCCTGAAGAAAGCGGGGATATTCTCCCTCGCGCAGCATGGTCACATCGTGGTTGCTTTCGAGTGCGAGGACTCGACAATCTTTGAGGGTTTTAATGGCTTGGCTCGATAGCTCTCCGGTGTCGGTGGCAAACCCAATGGAATCATCGAGAGCATTGAATCGATAGCCGACCGGATTGATGGCATCGTGTGACGTTGAGTAGGTTTGCACGTGGATGCCGGCAATGGATAGGGCGTCACCGGGATCGAATTCCTCGACAGGCAGATGCGAAAGATTTTCTTTGCTCGAAAGAGTGCCCCTGCTGGCAAAGAGGGGGCCGTGCCAGTGCTTGCACCAGACATCGAGGCCCTTGATGTGATCGCTATGCTCATGAGTAATGAGAAGAGCCGAGACGTTGTCTGTCGAGAGCCCCAGTTCTGCCATGCGCTTTAATGTCTCGCGGCGAGACAGTCCGTCATCGACCATAATGAGCCCCTGCGGGCCCTCGATGAGTGCGCAGTTGCCTTTAGAGCCACTGCCGAGGATATGAAGGTGCAGACGAGACATAAGATTCCAAAGGATACAATGGGTGCGGACGAATAGAGGAGGAAGCAAATGCCTACGGTATCTCAGCATTATGGACACCATGCCGTGCCTGGGGTAGTCGATGAGACCCGGACGAGGCAGCAGGCTGCTCCTGTCGTGCTCATGGTATCAGGCGGCGCGGACTCGACGGCACTGCTTCTTATGGCGTGCACATCAAAGCTGGATATCCAAGACGGACGCGGTGTTGCCCCCATTGCTCGCGAGCGCCTGCATGTGCTGCATGTAAACCATCATCTGCGCGGCAAGGCGTCCGATGGCGACGAGGCCTTTGTGCGTGAGCTCTGCGCGAAATATGGTTTACCGCTGTGCGTGGAGCACGCTTATTTTGATGGGGAGTCGGGCAATATTGAGGCCGCGGCCCGCGAGGTGCGCTATGCCGCGGCGCGGAGGTATGTTCGCGAGCTCTGCGTCCAGACGGGGGCACCGCGAACGGCGGCTCGTATCTGCACTGCGCACACGTCTTCGGATCGCGCGGAAACGTTTTTGATGAACGCGATTAAGGGTTCGGGGCCCGCTGGCCTATCGAGCATTCCTCGCCGGAGGAATATCGTGGTGCGTCCCTTGCTCGACCTAACTCATGGCGAGCTCGTGGGCTATCTACAGGTACATGGTCAGCCGTGGCGTGAAGACGAGAGCAATGAGGATATCTCGTATCTGCGAAACTACGTGCGCCATCGAGTGATGCCGGTGGTGGCGCAGCGCAACGCGAGCGTCTGCAAGACGATTGGCGCCGCCTGCGAGATCTTAGGCGATGAGGACGCGTTTTTGTCTCAGCTTTCGGCACAGGCGTTTCGAAGCTGCCTGCGTAAGGAGGCGGCGGGCGCGCTGGTGCTCGATGCCAGGCGCCTAGCTGCGGCCGAGGTGGTAATCGCGCGGCGCATCGTGCGACTGGCGATTAAGCGCATCGATCCGGACGCTCGTCCAGAGATGCGACATGTGGAGCGAGTCCTTTCCTGCGTTGCCGAGGGCGCCGGCTCGGTCACGCTTCCGGCGGGGATTGACGCACGCATTGAGTTTGGCATGCTGGCGTTCAAGGCGCCGGCGGCTCGCGAGGGCCTGGTCGCGGACTGGGTTACCGTACCCGGTCGTTTGCCGTTGGGCGGGGGACGTATGCTGGTCACAGAACCGATGGCCGTTGAGCCGGGATGCGATATCGTGCGCCGCGCCCGTGAGCTTGCGGCTGCCGGGGAAGTGACAGCTTTGGTAGACGCGGCTGCCCTGGGTTTTGCCGACAGCGATAGTGAGCGGATCCTGGCGGGCTCGCGTGGCGAGATCCCTGCCGAGGCGCGATTGGCGCGCCTGTGGGTGGACGGTCCCGCACCGGGAGACGTGATGTGCCCGTTAGGGATGAGTGGTCGAAGCAAGAAAGTATCCGACTTGCTAGGTGAGGCTCGCATTCCCGTTTCCGAGCGCGCCGGAGTGCCCATGGTGAGGACGGCGCCGGGGGGTGCCGTGGTGTGGGTCGCCGGAGTTCGCGCGGACGAGCGTTTTAAGTGCACGGCCGCAACGCGTGTGGCATATCTGCTCCGCGTGGTCGATGCGGAATAGCGTCCCACGCCTGCTATTCTGTGCGACGTTGACGGTATTCCCGCGCTGATGGCGCACGGGCTGGTAAATTTACCCCGTGCGCTGCTAGAATGTGTAGTTCGCGTCCATACGGCGGTGTGTGGGCGATAAGCACAAGAAAGGGTTGTCATGGCTTCTCAACATCCGGATATCGAGAAGGTTCTGTTTACGCAGGAGGATATCGACGGTATCGTCTCTCGTCTAGGCGAGCAGATTACTCGCGACTACGCGGGTAAGGATCTGGTGCTGATTGCGGTCCTGCGCGGCGCCGTGGTCTTTATGGGCGACCTGATGCGTAAGATCGAGCTGCCGACCAACATCGATTTCATGGCTGTTTCGAGCTATGGCGACGGTGTGAAGTCCTCGGGTATCGTGCGTATCATTAAGGACCTGGATATCGACATCCGCGGTCGCGACGTGCTGATCGTCGAGGACATTCTGGACTCGGGCCTGACGCTCAAGTATCTGATGAAGAACCTCGAGAGCCGCAAGCCCGCTTCTCTGGAGGTCGCCGCCTTCCTGTGGAAGGACGTTGAGGACCGCGTCTCGGCCATCACGCCCAAGTATGTTGGAACCCATTGCCCCGATGCCTTTGTGGTGGGCTACGGCCTCGACTATGCCGAGCGCTATCGCAACCTTCCGTATCTGGGCATTTTGAAACCGGAGGTTTATTCGTAAGATGCCCGACGACCGTAACGACAACAATTCCCAGACTCCCCGGGACCCAAAGATCCCGGGGATGCCCGGAGGCAAGAAGCCAACGCGTACGGGCTGGCTGTATTTTCTTTTGGCTTGCGCGCTTCTGGGCTATGCCTTCTTTAATATGGGCTCCGGCTTTGCCAGCTCCAGCAATACCGTTAAGCTCGCGACGAGCGAGATGGTCAGCGCCATCAAGCAGGATCGCGTCGAAGATCTGACCTATACGGTTCAAGACGGAAGCGTGACGGGTCATTACTGGAAGACGAAGAAGGACAAGGGCGATACGAGCGAGCTCAAGAGCTTCTCCTCGACCTATGTCGGCTCCGATTCGCTTGCCGAGCTCATGGCGGAGCACCCCGATACCAAGTACATCGTCAACACCAATGACCCCGATTTTTGGGGCGACCTGGCGATGAGCGTGCTTCCGACGATCGCCCTGATCGCCATCATGTTCTACTTTATGCGCCAGATGATGGGCGCCAACAACAGGAACATGCAGTTTGGCAAGACCAACGCCAAGACCAACGAGGCCACACGCCCCAAGGTCAAGTTTGAAGACGTTGCCGGCGTGGACGAGGCAGTCGAGGAGCTCGAGGAGATCCGTGACTTTTTGAGCGATCCGGATCGCTATCGCAAGCTGGGCGCCAAGATCCCGCGTGGCGTGTTGCTGGTTGGCCCTCCGGGCACCGGTAAAACGCTGCTGGCCAAGGCCGTTGCCGGCGAGGCGGGCGTGCCGTTCTTTAGTATCTCGGGTTCCGACTTTGTCGAGATGTTCGTAGGTGTCGGCGCCAGCCGTGTGCGTGACCTCTTTAAGGAGGCCAAGTCCCAGGCCCCGTCAATCATCTTCATCGATGAGATCGATGCTGTGGGACGTCAGCGCGGAGCTGGCTTGGGCGGCGGTCACGACGAGCGCGAGCAGACGCTCAACCAGCTGCTGGTCGAGATGGACGGCTTTGAGGAAAGCGAGTCGGTCATCCTGATCGCCGCGACCAATCGCCCCGATATTCTGGACCCGGCATTGCTGCGTCCCGGCCGTTTTGACCGTCAGGTTACGGTCGACCGTCCGGATGTGAAGGGCCGCGAGCAGATCTTGCGCGTGCATGCCGAGAACAAGCCGATGGACGAGGACGTTAAGTTTGAGAAGCTCGCCCAGATGACCGTTGGCTTTACTGGTGCCGATTTGGCGAACCTGCTCAACGAGTCTGCGCTGCTGGCCGCTCGCCGTCATCGTTCCGTGATCTCGATGGACGAGGTCGAGGAATCGATGGAGCGCGTGATTGCCGGACCGCAGCGCAAGGGTCGCGTGATGACCGAGGCCGAGCGCACCACGATTGCCTACCACGAGAGCGGTCACGCCCTGGTGGGCCACATCCTGGAGCACTCCGATCCGGTCCACAAGATCTCGATCGTCAGCCGCGGTCAGGCTCTGGGCTACACGCTGCAGCTTCCGCAGGAGGACCACTTCCTCAAGACTAAGAACGAGATGCTCGACGAGCTCGCCGTGTTCTTGGGCGGTCGCGTTGCCGAGGAGCTCATGTGCGATGACATTACGTCGGGTGCGAGCAACGATCTGGAGCGCGCAACCAAGATGGCGCGCGAGATGGTCACGCGCCTGGGCATGAGCGAGGAGCTGGGCACGCAAGTGTTTGGCGAGGCGCAACATCAGGTGTTCCTTGGTCGCGATTACGCCGATCACCAGGATTACTCCGAGGAGACGGCGCGCCGCATCGATATCGAGGTTCAGCGCATTATGCGTGAGGCCCATCGTCGTGCGGTCGAGATCCTGGACGCCCGTCGCGATCAGCTCGATCTGATGGCGAAGGTGCTGCTTGAGCGCGAGACCGTCGAAGGCGACGCCGTGAACGCCCTGCTCGACAACGAGTGGGATGCCTACCTTGAGCGCGAGGGCGATATCCTGGCGGCCAAGGAGGAGCGCAACGCCAAGGCGGCCGGCATGCCGACCAAGAAGCGTGCGCCTCGCATGAGCGAGGAGGAACTTGCGGCAGATGCCGCGGCCTTTGCGCAGGCGGCCATGCAGGAGGATGCCGAAGCCGCATCCGATGATGCTGACGACGACGCCGACAAATAGTCTTTGTGGCGAAAGCCTCCGCGGGGAAACCTGCGGAGGCTTTTTCTTTTGAGCGATATGGGGCCGTCTGTTGATTGGGGACAGACTTAAATGAGCGTTTTCACGCATTTAAGTCTGTCCCCAATCAACATTGCTGCGGCACTTTGCTCGGCTAAAGCGTACAATAGCGCCTATGCGAAAGGGGAACAGATGATCAACGAAACTATGTATGCTCGCGGTGCGGAAAGCTCCATCATCCGTGAGATTTTTAGCTATGGCCTTGAGCGCAAGGCGCAGATCGGTGCGGAAAACGTATTCGATTTTTCGCTGGGCAATCCGAGCGTTCCGGCGCCCGCTGCCGTGGCTGAGTCGATTAAGAAGGCCCTGGAGCTGCCGAGCGACCAGCTGCACGGCTACACGCCCGCACCGGGCCTGCCGCAATGTCGTGCCGCTGTGGCCGAATCGCTCAACCGCCGCTTTGGCACGAGCTATGAGGGCAAAGACGTCTTTATGACGGTGGGTGCCGCGGCTTCGCTCACCTGCACGCTCAACGCCGTTACGAACCCGGGCGACGAGGTTATTGTTATCGCCCCGTACTTTCCGGAGTATCGCGTTTGGATTGAGAAGGCCGGCTGTACGTGTGTTGAGGCGCTCGCCGATGAAGATACGTTCCAGCTGAGCGTGGACAACGTGCTCAAGGCGATCAGCGATAAGACGGCGGCCGTCATCATCGACTCTCCCAACAATCCGACCGGTGCCGTATATACATGCGACACGCTGACGCGACTGGCCAACGTTCTGCGCGAGGCTAACGCTCAGCGCGATCCCGAGAATCCGATTATGCTCATCTCGGATGAGCCGTACCGCGAAATCGTGTACGGTGCCGAGGTGCCTTGGGTGCCCTCGATTTACGAGCACACCATCGTGTGCTACTCGTATTCCAAGTCGCTGTCGCTGCCGGGTGAGCGCGTGGGGTGGATCTTGGTTCCCAACACCAATCCGCAGGCCGCCCGTCTGATGCCGGCTGTTGCGGGTGCTGCCCGTACGCTGGGTTTTGTATGCGCACCGGCACTCTTCCAGCGCGTAATTATCGACTGCATCGATGAGCCGAGTGACGTTGAGGCCTATGCACGCAACCGCACCGCGCTTACCGACGCACTAGCGGAGTATGGCTACACCTATGTTGAGCCGGATGGCGCGTTCTACCTATGGGTGAAAGCGTTGGAGCCCGATGCGAATGCGTTTTGCGAGCGCGCAAAGAAGTATGAGTTGCTTGCGGTTCCCTCGGACAGCTTTGGTATGCCGGGTTGGTTCCGCCTGGGCTATTGCGTGAGTTACGAAACGATTGTCAATTCGCTACCCGCTTGGAAACAGTTGGCGGACGAGTATCGTTAAGAGTAAAGCGCTCTGCCTACAATGTTTTACGTGAAACGGGGTTTGGTGTTAAGCCGGACCCCGTTGTCATGGACGTTGTGTCTTTGGGATGGAGTGGTTTTACGACTATCGAAGGCTATGCGTACAATGAATATAAGCGACGGCCGTGCCAGATAAGGAGACCTGATGCCCTACCTGCTTTCTTGTGACATTCATACCCATACGATGTTCTCTGCGCATGCATATTCGACCATTGAGGAGAATGTGTACTGGGCGGCAGAGCGTGGTCTGCAGGTGCTCGGATCTGCCGACCATTTGAGCTCTATGGTTACGGCTTGCCCCAATGACCTGCGCAGTTACCAGTTCTTTATCAACCAGGATATCTGGCCGCGCATTTGGAGCGGCGTGCTGGTGCTGCGTGGTGCCGAGGCCGATATCGTTTCGCTGGACGGAAGCCTGTTTGGCGAGGACACTCCTGTCACGCTCGATAT
>CABUSL010000092.1 GCA_902494295.1 uncultured Collinsella sp. | reverse complement strand
GACCAGGCGTGATGGTCGGTATGTAGCAGGTCCTCGGCCAGCGGCGAGAGCGGCGCGCCCAAGAACTCGCGATAGCACGCCTGGACATCGGGATTCTCGTGCGAGAAGCGAATGTCCGCGCGTCGCTCAAGGGTCCGACCTCGATTGGCCTGGTGCAGTTTATGGACCAGGCTGCCGACGGTGCCACGGACAACGAGTTCGACTTTGCGATCAACACTGCCGCCGACGAGATCGTGCCCAAGGTGATTCAGGGCGATGTCGACATTGCCCTGGTGCCCGCCAACGTGGCGAGCGTGCTTTACAACAAGACCGAGGGTGCGGTGCAGGTCATCGACATCAACACGCTGGGCGTGCTGAACGTGGTGACGGGCGACGCGAGTGTGGCCTCGTTTGGCGATTTGGCGGGCCATACCGTCTATATGACGGGCAAGGGCACCACGCCGGAGTACGTCATGAACTACCTGCTGGAGCGCGCGGGCCTGACCGGCCAGGTGGCGCTCGAGTTTAAGAGCGAGCCCACCGAGGTGCTGTCGGCGCTGCTTGCCGACCCGACTGCCGTGGGCGTGCTACCCGAGCCGTTCAAGACGGCGGCCATCGCCAAGAGCGAGGGCAAGCTGTCGGCTCCGGTAAGTCTGACCGATGTGTGGGATGAGCTGGCAGGTGACACGGGTTCGCGCCTGCTGACGGGCGTGACCGTGGTGCGCCGTGTCTTTGCCGAGGAGTATCCCGATGCCGTGGCGGAATTCCTGAGCTGCCATGCTGCGAGCGTTGAGGCCGTGAACGCGGCGCCGGCGGACTGGGCTCAGTCCGTGGTCGATGCGGGTATCGTGGATAACGCCGCGATTGCCGAAAAGGCGATTCCCGGGTGCATGCTCGTGTGCCAGACGGGGAAGGATATGAAGGCGGCACTCGGTGGGTACCTGCAGGTGCTGGCCGATGCGGACGCGAGCGCCGTGGGCGGCAAGCTCCCGGCCGATGATTTCTACTACATGGAGTAGCCCGTGTGTGCGTTTGCTCGACACATGACAAAGCGTATGAAGGCGGTGGCGGCAGCAGGTGCCGTTGCCGCCTTTTGGCTTGCCGTGTGGGCTTTCGCGGCGGCGCTGGTGGCACAGCCGCTGATTTTGCCGGGGCCGGGCGCTGTTGTGGTGGCGTTGCTGCGGCTGGTGTGCGATGCCAGCACATGGACGATTCTGGTGGGCTCGGGTTTGCGAATTTTGGGCGGGCTGGCACTTGCCGCGGTGTGCGGCGGCGTGCTGGCGGGAGTCTCGGTGCGGTCGCGGACGTTTGCCCGTCTGGTGGCGCCGGCGCTTTCGTTTGTAAAGGCGACGCCGGTTGCCTGCGTGGTGGTTCTGCTGCTCATTTGGCTGGGGTCGGCGCGCGTGAGCATTGCAGCGGTCTTTTTGATGGCACTGCCGGGCGTGTATTTTTCGCTGGTCGAGGGTTTGGCACAAGTGGATAAGCCGCTGGAGCAGATGTTTCGTCTGCATGGTGTGCGGGGCTGGCGACTGTTCTTCGCCCATACCTGGCGCGAAGTCCTGCCGTTTGTGCTTTCGTGCGCCCGCGCCGTGATCGGCATGAGCTGGAAGGCCGGCGTGGCGGCGGAGTTGATTGGCATGGCGGCTGGTACCGTGGGCGAGCGCATCTATCAGGCGAAGCTGCTCATTGAGACGGCTGACCTGCTGGCGTGGACCGTGTTGGTCGTGGCGGCATCGTGGGCATGCGAGCGCGTGCTGATGTGGCTGCTGCGGGCTTCGGGTTCCGCGGCATGGCGTGTTGCCGTGCGGACGCATGGACATGGACTGCGCGGGCGTGCGGGGGCCGCGAGCGATGACGCTTCGGCGGAGCTTGCGCTTGCCGTGGGCGATCGCGCGCCCTGGGCGCCGGCGCTGGACGGTCTGGTGCTTCGTGTGCCCACCGGCGGGCGTACCTGCGTGATGGGCGCCTCGGGGGTGGGCAAGTCGACGTTGCTCGCGCTAGCGGCGGGGGAGTGCGCACCGTGCTCGATGGTGTTTCAGGATGTGCGCCTGGTCGAGGACGCTTCTGCTCTGGATAACGTGCTGGTGTGCGCCGACGCGCGCGTGGACGCCTCGAGTGCCGCAGCCCTGTTGCGCCTGCTGGTGCCGGGGGTCGATGTACATGCTCGTGTGGCCGAGCTCTCGGGCGGGCAGCGCCGTCGCGTCGAGATCGCCCGCGCCCTGCTGTGCCCGGGCGGCGCCGTTATTCTGGACGAGCCCTTTACCGGTTTAGATGCCGCTGCGCGCGACGCATGCGCCGAGGTCGTGCTCGACTTGCTCGACGGTCGCATGCTGTTGCTTGCCACGCACGATGCCGTCGACGCTCGGGCCCTCGATATCTCGGACATCATCACGCTCTAAATACTAACTCAGCAACAAAATGATTCGTTTTCCTCCGTCCCCATGGGGTCGGGTGTGGTATTCTATCTGCGGGGTAATACTTAGGAATACCAAGTAATACCAACGCCGCAGAAACAAACTCCGGATGCGGGCCAATCGGGTTGCCTTCACAGCCCGTCGCCCAGCCGCGTGGCCCGCATCTATCCGCACTACCGTCGTTTCAAAAAGGAAGCGCCATGGCAGAACACATGACCCCCGTAGTCGCGAAGGTCTTGCCCGAGGAGAAGGCAGCCTTCGCGGCGGCAACTCAGCTCGTGGGTACCACGCCGTCCAACGCCATCCGCATGTTTATCGCCGCGTTCAATCGCTGCGGCACCTTCCCGTTCGACATCTCGCCCAACGGGGCTTTTGGCACTGCGCCCGATTCTCATCAATAAGTGATCCGTTTTCCTCCGTCCCCATGGGATTAGCTCTCTGCCGAGTTGTGGTAGAACTAGGGAACGGTTTTGAGGAGGTTGGCATGCTCAATGCGATGGCGTGGGCGCTTGCATGTTTTGGCGTTGTCGCTGCCGATATAGCCCTGAGCGTGGTTCTGTTTTCGGTTCTCGATGCCGTATCGGTGCTGACGGGCTATCCGATCGACAATCTCGATATCCAATGGTTCCAGGCTGCCGCTCAGACGGCGTCGTTTTTGATGGCGCTGCTGTGGTGGCGTTATCTGTGGCCCCGCTCCTTCATGGCGCGCCGGCAAGGTGAACGTCCGCTCGGCGGGGGAGCAAGTGCTGCATGGAAGCGCATCGCTTGCGTTGTCGTGATTGGCCTTGCCCTGCAGGTGGTCGTTGGCTACGTGACCGACGCCGTGCTGTCGCTGTTGCCCGACGCCGCGGCCGACTATAGCGAGCTCGTCGAGGAGACGGGCATGGGCGATACCAGCCTTCTTGCTGTCTTGACCACAGTGCTCGGCGCTCCGTTTTGCGAAGAGCTCCTGGTGCGCGGCATCATCTTTGAGTTTTCGCTGCGTGCGTTTAATCCACAGTGCCGTTCGTTCTGGAAGCGCCGGCGCCGCGCGAACGCGCAGGACGGCGCCATAGTGCCCTGGGCGGCCCCGAGTACCTGGGGCGTCGCCGCGGCAATCGTGCTGCAGGCGGCGGTCTTCGGCTTTATGCACATGAACTGGGTGCAGGGCTGCTACGCGGGCGCTGCCGGCCTCATTTTTGGTTGGGTACTCGTGACCACCGGAAAGCTTCGCTACACGATTCTGCTGCACTTTGCGTTTAATGCCGGGTCGTATCTCATGGGGCTGCTGTGGTTTGTGGGCACACCGCTCGACGTTGTGGTCACGGTTGGCATCGCCGGCTTTGTGCTGGTAGAGGCGATGCGCTCGCTGCTTCGATTGCGCATTCCCGTGTCGCGCGAAGCTGATCGGTCTGAGTAATAACGCCTTTAATTAGACCGATGCGTCCTGAACGCACCTGGCGTTTCGCCGAGTGCTTCTTTAAATTTTGAGTAAAAGAATGACATGTTGGAGATGCCGACTTTTCGGGCTACATACTGCACGCTGCGCTCGGTGTTATTGAGAAGATATGCCGCCTCTGTGAGCTGCTGGTTGAGCTTGATTTGCGAAAACGTTTTGCCGGTTTTTTGCTTGATCAAGCTGCTGAGATAGCTGGTGCTATAACCCGTATCGCTCGCAATGCTTTCGAGTGTGCAGTCGCCGTAGCTTCGCTCAATATGATTCAGAATCGACACGATGCGTTCGTCCGACATGATCGCCTGGTTATCAGTTGCGGAGCGTCGGTACAGTCCTCGAATGAGAACAAGGAATAGGCTGACGGCGAGGTGCCTCATGAGTTCATTGGAATAGGCATCTTTAAAGTGATATTCGATAAAGAGCATTTCGATGAGGCGTCGCGCATGTCGGGCGTATTCCTCTGGAAGAATGAGATATTTTCGGGCCTCGCGGTTTTTGGACACAAAATCAAATAGAAGATTCGTTAATGGTGACGCGCCGGGTAGCTGGCTCAGGAACAACGAATCGAACATTTCTTTTTTGAAGACGATCGAAATGACGATATCATGCTCGCCCTTAACGTATGGAACGCTTCTGACTACGCCGGTGTTGCAAATGAGCACGTCGCCCTTTTTAAGGAGTAGTCGCCGTCCGTTGACGATAAACGTGCAGACGCCGTCGTACACGTAGTTAAGCTCCATATCCCGATTGATATGAGGAGGAATATCGGTAAAGCGCGACTCCTTGATAAGGCCCACGGGGTTTTCGTCGAGAGTTTCTTTCCAATCAAACAGATAGACCTCTTCGCCGTTAATGGTTGTGGTTTCCACCCTGTTATATCGCGGGCTGAGCTCTCCCGGATGTGTGCGATGCCACTCTTCGGTCTCGGTATGCGTATAGAGCAGCTGTTTGAGATTCGAATCCATGGGGTGCTCCAGGGGTGAACGGTAGAATCGATGCCTTAAACGGTATTATATCTAAAAAAATGTTATAAACAAACGCTTTCTATGCGATATCTTATGCATCTTGTTCTTCCTAGTATTGGGTTATCCGCTGGAGCATCCGATCAAGGAGGGCAAATGAGTAAGTTAAAACATGGGTTTGACTCCGACTTTTTATGGGGCGGAGCCATATCGTGCTCGCAGGCCGATGGCGCCTGGAATGAGGGCGGAAAGGGAAAGTCGACGCAGGATTGTCGATGGCTGGATGGTACCTGGACTCATGACCAGATTGAGGACAAGCATCAAAACAACCCCTTCTGCCATGACGAGCTAATGAACGCTCTCGCAGATGACGGCGTTGAGTTCTACCCGTTTAGGCGTGGCAACGACTTCTATCATCACTATCGTGAGGACATCGCGCTTTTTGCGGAGATGGGTCTCAAGCTGTTCCGCACCTCTATTTGCTGGAGCCGAATCTATCCTAACGGAGATGATCTTGAGCCTAACCGCGAAGGCATCGAGTGGTATCGAAGTATGCTGGGTGAGTGCAAAAAGCACGGCATTAAAACCTTCGTCACCATGCTCCACTATGACATCCCGGTAAATCTTGTCACCACATATGGGGGATGGAAGAATCGCAAGACGATTGATTTCTTCGCCCGCTATGTCGAGACAATCGTTACGGAATTGGGCGATCTGGTCGATTTCTGGCTGCCTTTTAACGAGTTCAATGCAGCGCGTTTTTCGCCTTGGGACGGGGTCTGTCTGGTCAAAGACGAAGAGGGGGAGAACTTCGATCGAGCCATCTTCCAGTGCCTGCACCACGAGTTTGTTGCCAATGCGCGTGCCGTCGAGATTGTCCATCGTCTTTCGCCCGATACTCCCGTTGGCGGCATGATCGCTCGATTCTGTACGTATCCCGCCACCTGCCGTCCCGAAGATAACATGCAGGCTATTCACGACGACCAGTATTCCAACTGGTTCTATACGGACGTGATGGCTCGTGGAAAATACCCCGCTTATATGAATCGCTATTTCGATGCGTGTGATATCGAGATTCAAATGGAACCGGGCGATGAAGAGCTCATCGCTCGCAACACGGTCGACTTCCTGGCCTTTTCGTACTACTTTTCCCAGGTATCCACCTGCGATCAGGGATGGGAGAAGACTGCGGGTAATCTGGTCATGGCAAACAAGAACCCTTATCTCGAGACGAGTGAGTGGGGCTGGCAGCTCGATCCCATTGGCCTGAGGGTTACCCTTAACCAGATGTATGACCGCTATGGGCTGCCTCTGTATATCGCCGAGAACGGCCTCGGTACATCTGATGTAGTCGAGGAGGATGGCAGCATCCACGACGAGTATCGAATCGATTATTTGCGCCAGCACATAAAGTGCCTTAAAGAAGCGGTGATCGATGGCGTTGACGTGCGCGGATACATGATCTGGGGATTCATTGACCTTGTTGCCTGCGGTCCTCTTACGATGGACAAGCGCTACGGGCTTATCTATGTCGATCTGGATAATTGCGGCAACGGCACTGCGGAGCGCTCGCGTAAAGACTCTTTCTATTGGTATCAGAAATGTATCGCCACTAATGGCGAGGATCTTGGGTAGGAGTGATTGTCGTGGCAGACAAGAAGGAACTGGCCGCTCGTGTCCTCGAGCTCGTGGGCGGCGCCGATAACGTTGTTATGGCAACGCACTGCATTACAAGGCTCAGATTCAACCTGAAGGACGATAGCAAGGCAGACCTGGAGGCCCTTAAGACGCTTGACGGCGCCTTGGGCGCGCAGGTTAAAGACGGACAGTGGCAAGTTATCATCGGCGCCAGCGTGGGGTCGGTATATGACGAATTGGAGCCCATGCTAGGTGACAGGATGGGTGGCGAGGTCTCCGCCGACGCCGAGCAGCCTGAGCTCCAAAAAGGTTCGGCTCGCGTATTCGATATCATCACCGGCATCTTTTCCGCTATCATTCCCGCACTGGTGGCGGGAGGCATCGTAAAGGGCATCCTGGCTGCTATCGCGGCTTTTGGAATCGACACGGGTGCCGGCGACTTTGCGATATTCAATATGATTTCGGATATCCCGTTCTACTTCTTGCCGTTTTTGCTGGCAATGTCTACAGCTGATAAGTTCCGGGTCAACCGTTCGCTTGCGCTTTGTGTTGCCGGATCGCTGATGTACCCGACCATTGTCAACGCTGTCGGTACGGGCGAGACGCCCCTTGCGCTGTTCGGTTTTGCGGTGCCGATTTTTAGCTACGCCGATTCCGTGTTCCCGGTTATCTTTGGCGTCATTGGCTTGTCTTTTGTATATCGTGCAATCGACAAAGTCGTGCCGGATCTTTTTAAGCTCGTTGTCGTTCCGGCGCTCTCCCTTGCTATCGTGATTCCCGTCAACCTGTTTGTGCTCGCTCCGATTGGTGCCTGGTGCGGTCTTGGTCTTGCCAACGGTATCGTTTGGCTATTCTCGACGTTAGGCCCCGTTGCCGGTTTTCTGCTGGGCTTCTTTATGCCGCTTATCGTGCTCTTCGGCATGCATCAGTCAACGAGCCCTATCCAGATTTCCAATATCGCAACGCTTGGGTATGACTATCTGCTCCCGATCTCTTTCTGCCATAACCTCGCCGAAAGCGGTGCGTCTTTTGGTGCAGCCCTGCGCATGACCGACGAAAAGCTCAAGTCCGCTGCAATGACGTGCGCCTTCTCAGCATTTATGGGAATTTCCGAGCCCGCCTTGTTTACCGTTCAGGTTCCTAACAGGACTCCGCTTATCGCTGCGATGATCGCGGATGGCATTGGCGGTGCGCTTACCGTTGTTCTCGGCGCAAAGTGCTTCGGCTTTGTTATGCCCGGCATTACCTCGTTGCCCGTTTATGCCGATCCAAGCGGCAATCCCATGAACCTGATCATGATTGTCGTCTGCATCGCTTTGACTTGGGTTATCTCTGCGGCGCTCTCGTTTGCGCTCTATGGTCGTTTCGACAAAAAGTAACGACGTTTTGAGATAGACAATATTAATTGGCCGCTCGCCGGGGAATCGTTCTGCGACGCCCCGGCGAGCGGCATTTTATTGGTGGGGCGTGTCGTGTCGCCAACGGCGGCATGCCGCCTCGCCGCGCTAGTTGCGGCGTCCGCCTCCGTTGGCACCCTGACGCCCCTGAGCTGCACGGTTGCGCCCGGCAGTGTTCTGCGCGCGCGACATGCCGCTGTGCCCCTTGCTGCCCTTAGGCCCCTTGCCAGCGGCGCCACCGTGGGCCTTGCCGCCCTTCTTGGCTGCGCCATGCCCACCGCCAGCAGACGTCTCGCCCGGGCGCGGCGGCACGGGACGGATCAGGCAATGCTTGGTGTAGCCGATCAGGTCGCGACGGCCAGCCTTTTCCAGCGCCTCGCGTACCAGCTTGTAGTTCTCGGGCTTGCGATACTGGATGAGCGCGCGCTGCATGGCCTTCTCGTGCGGGTCGCGCGCCACATAGATCGGTTTCATGGTGCGCGGGTCCACGCCGGTGTAGTACATGCACGTCGACATGGTGGACGGTGTGGGGTAGAAGTCCTGCACCTGCTCGGGCATGTAACCCATGTCGCGCACGGCTTCGGCAAGGTCCACGGCTTCCTTCATCGTTGAGCCGGGGTGGCTCGAGATCAGATACGGCACCACGTACTGCTTGAGTCCGTATTCGCGATTCAAGCGTTCAAATTTACGGCAGAATGCGTCGTAGACAGCTCGGCTCGGCTTGCCCATCACGGACAGTACCGCGTCGCTCACGTGCTCGGGCGCTACGCGCAGCTGGCCCGAGACATGGTGTTCCAGCAGCTCGCGCAAAAACTCGTCCGAGGCATCGGCCATGGTGTAGTCAAAGCGGATGCCGCTGCGGACGAAGACCTTCTTGACGCCCGGCAGCTGGCGCAGGTCGCGCAGCAGCTGCGTGT
>CABUSL010000091.1 GCA_902494295.1 uncultured Collinsella sp. | reverse complement strand
TCTCGCTGGTCCTCGGCGTTGCCTGCGGAATCGCTCGACTACCAAATACCTCGCCGCCGCCCGGGCCACTTCGTCCAAAAATCTCCCGTAAAGGCGCATTTATCTAATTAAATCTATCCCTTAAGGAACGCGGCTTGCTAGTGTTGTCTGGGCATTGATGGCTGCGTGGTTCAAGAGATGGTGGCATTACCGTCTGTTTTAACAAGTCAAGAGGCCCGTTTCCCTGGGTTGGGGAAACGGGCCTTTTTTTGTCTCTGGGTTTGTGGATTGGCGAAGATGGTATGCTCTGGCGGCTATTTTGAGTTCTTGAGGCGGCGGGTGGCTGTGGCGGTTATTCCGAGTCCCATGGCGGCGATTCCTGCGAGTGCGATTGCGCTCGGCGCTGTGTCGCCTGTGTTTGCGAGCTTGCCGGTGGTCGTATTTGCTTGCTTGGTGGAGCCCGATGGAGCGTCTTTGCCGGTCGCGGGCGAGCTGGTGGGCTGTGTCGTCTCGGTCGGTTGCGCCGAGCCGGAGGGAGGTGTTGTCTCGGTCGGTTGCGTTATCTCGGGCGAGGCGGCCTTGTTGCCGCGGCCTTTGCCTCTTCGTATGCCTTGCAGGCGTCGTCATAGGCCGCCTGCGCCTTATGCAAATTGTCGAGGAGCGCATCTCGATTGGCTGTTTCCTCGTCGATGTGGGCTTTGGCTTCCTCCGCCTTACTTCCGAAATACTGAACCCGTCTTTCCTGACTTTCGAGGCGGTGACGGTAGCTGTCAAGCACCGTTTCGCAAGATTCTTCTTGCGCTTCCGCTGCGATTATTTCCTGCCGCAGCTGCTTAAGAGCTTCGTAGGAAGCCCCGTTGCTGCGTGCCTTTTCATATTCTGCCTCAAGCTCGCTTACCCGGTTGTGAGCCTCATCGTATTTGGCTTGGGCTGCATCGACGTTCGCTTGCATGGCGGGAAGGGGCTCTCTCCATTCGGCAGCTCGCGCCACCATCGTGTCATAGAGCTCTCGAAAAGCGGCAATGTTATCATTGATTCCCGCAATTCTCTCGGGACTTGCGGCGTTTTGTGCGGCTTCGAGGTTTTTGAGCGCTTCCTGCATGGCTGCATACGCTCTTTCTTTTGCGGCGGCCGCATCTCCCGTCTGCAGGGCAACTGCATCGACAGGGGCGCTGGTTTCTGCCGCTATCGCCGTCGCGGGGGCGATTCCCGCGACAAGTGCCGCGGAAAGGGCGATGCCCACAGTTGCTCGTCTTGCTCTTCTTGCGAGAATGTCGTTCATCTCGGCACCTCATTTCAAGGGTCGGCGACTAACTTGGTAGCACTAATGTAAATATACCATGCTAGTTGACCCGACACTGGCTGGGTGTGCGCGTATACCCCTCTGAAAACTGAATCCCGTTAGAAATGACGAGTTGTTTACGCTTCTTTTGGGGTGGCGGTACTATCATGGTTCGAATTGAATGTGGATGATGATAGGGAGCGCCTATACATGATTGAGCTGCTCGGGCGTTTTGGTGGCAAGTTTCGCCGCTATATGGTGATTGGCCCTGCGTGCAAGCTGATCGAAGTGATCTTTGACCTGCTTACGCCGCTCGTGATTGCCCAGATGATCGACAAGGGCATTGGGGCGCACGACGTGAACGCCGTTATCCACTACGGCATGGTACTTGGCGCCATGGCTGTGATCGGCATCTCGTTTACGCTCGTCTGCCAAAAGATGGCGGCGCTCACCTCGCAGGGCATGGGCACCGATATCCGCGGTGCGCTCTACCAGCACATCAACAAGTTGAGCTATGCCGAACTCGACCGCTTTGGCACGCCGTCGCTTATCACCCGCATCACCAACGACGTCAACCAGGTGCAGCTTGCCGTGGCGCTGGGCGTGCGCATGCTCATCCGCTGGCCCTTCTTGGCGGTGGGCTCTATGTGCGCGGCCCTTGCCATCGACCTTAAGCTCGGCATGATCTTCTTGATCTGCACGCCCGCTATCGGCCTGGTGTTTTGGTTTGTCATGGCGCGCTGTATCCCGTATTACAGGCAGCTGCAGGCAAAGCTCGACCGCATCGCGCTTATCTGCCGCGAGGGGCTTTCGGGCGCCCGCGTTGTTCGCGCCTTTGTGCGTGAGGACCACGAGCGCGAGCGTTTTGCCCAAGCCGCCGATGACCAGGCCAATACTGCCATCGCGGTGGGCAAGCTCTCGTCGATTCTCAACCCCGTCACGTTTCTTGTGATGAACCTGGGCGTGTGCGCCATCCTGTGGATCGGCGGCATCCAGGTCAACGTGGGCGAGCTCACGCAGGGTCAGGTCATGGCGTTTGTGAACTACATGACGCAGACGCTCACCTCCATCGTGTACGTCGCCAACCTGGTCGTGGTCTTTACCAAGGCGAGCGCCAGCGCGTCGCGTATCAACGAGGTGCTCAATTGCGTGCCGAGCATCGCTGACGAGGGCAACCAGCCGGTCGCGCTGCCTGAGCCGAGCGACCTGACGGGTGGCGCTGTTCCGGTCCCTGCGCTGAGCTTTGACCATGCGAGCTTTTCGTTTGGCGCCGGCGCGGCCAATGCTGTCAACGATGTGACGCTGGAACTCCCGCTGGGCAAGACGCTCGGCATTATCGGCGGCACGGGCAGCGGTAAGTCCACGCTCGTCTCGCTCATCCCGCGCCTGTACGATGCGGGCATCGGCAGCGTGAGCGTGATGGGCGCCGACGTGCGCACCTGGCCGCTCGATCAGCTGCGCCACGTGGTCGCGACCGTTCCGCAGCGCGCGTCGCTGGTGAGCGGCACCATCCGCGGCAACCTGACCTGGCGCGACGAGGCTGCGACCGACGAGGATCTCTGGGCGGCGCTCGACATGGCGCAGGCGAACGAGTTCGTGCGCAACAAGCCGCAGGGGCTCGATGCCCCGGTCGAGGCGGGCGGCAAGAACTTCAGCGGTGGCCAACGCCAGCGCCTGACCATCGCGCGCGCCCTGGTGGGCTCGCCTCAGATATTGATCATGGACGATTCTGCCTCGGCGCTCGACTTTAAGACCGACGCGGCGCTTCGCCATGCCATCCGCGAGCGCAGTGTGCGCGGTGCCGCCGAGGGGGGGCTGCCGCTGACGACCGTCATCGTGAGCCAGCGCGTCTCGACCGTGCGCGACGCCGACATGATCTGCGTACTCGACCACGGTTCGGTTGCGGGCCTGGGCACGCACGATGAACTGTACACGACCTGCCAGCTCTATCGCGAGATTTGCCAGTCGCAGCTTCGCCGCGAGGAGCTCGAGGGCCGGCAGGGGAGTGCGACATCCGCGTCCGCTCCAACCGCCCCCGCATCCGTCTGCGTAAAGGAGGGCTGCTAAATGAATCCGTATACTTCTTCCGGTTCGGTCGCCACGATGACGGCCAACGTGTCCGGTAACGATAACCTCAACGACCTGGGCGACGGTCCGCGCCAGCCCGGCGATCCCGAGCGCTATCCCGTGGGTGTGGTGACCCGCCGCCTGCTGGGCTATGTTCGCCCGCACCGCGTTTCGTTTGCGGCATCGTTTTTAAGTGCCGCCGTCTCGGTGATTCTGCAGCTCTACACGCCCATCCTCATTGGCGAGGGCATCGACCTGATCGTTGCCGCCGGGCAGGTGGATTTCGATGCACTGCTGCCGCTCGTTACCGAGCTCGCGATTGTCGTCGTAGGTGCTGCGGCCTTCCAGTGGCTGCAGGGCTATTGCGTCAACCGCCTGTCCTACGAAACGGTGCGCGACATGCGCGTGGAGGCGAGTGACAAGCTCAGCCGCATGCCGCTCAGCTTTATCGACAGCCATGCCCACGGCGACCTTATGAGCCGCGTGGTCAACGACGTCGACCAGGTGGGCGACGGTCTGCTCCAGGGCTTTACCCAGCTATTCACCGGCGTTATCACCATCGTTGGCACGCTCGCGTTTATGCTCTCCATTAACCTGACCATGACGCTCGTGGTGGTACTCGTCACGCCGCTTTCCATTTTTGCAGCCGGCGCCATCGCCAAGCTCTCCAACAAAAGCTTTACGGCGCAGCAGCGTATTCAGGGTCAGCTTGGCGGCCATATCGAGGAGTACGTGGGCGAGCAGAAGCTTGTCGACGCCTTTGCCTATGGCCCCAACGCTCAGCAGCGCTTCGATGCCCTCAATGCCGAGCTCTACACCGCGGGCGAGTGCGCGCAGTTTATGGGTTCGCTCTCCAACCCCGGTACGCGTTTTATCAATAACATCATCTATGCCGTGGTCGCTGTGATCGGCTGCGTGGGCGTGATCACGGGCGTGCCCGCGGCGCTTACGGTGGGCGGCGTGCAGATCTTCCTGTCCTACGCCAACCAGTACACCAAGCCGTTCAACGAGGTCACCAACGTCATTACGCAGATCCAGACCGCGTACGCCTCGGCGCGCCGCATGTTTGCGCTGCTCGATGCGCGCGAGCAGGAGCCCGACGCGTCGGACGCTGTAGAGCTTGTCGCCCCGCAGGGCGAGGTGACTTTTGAACACGTGGACTTTAGCTACGTGCCCGACCGCAAGCTGCTGCAGGATATCTGCATCGATGCCAAGCCCGGTATGCGCTTTGCCCTGGTCGGTCCTACGGGCTGTGGCAAGACGACGCTCATCAATTTGCTACTGCGTTTTTACGATATCGATGCCGGTCGCATTGCGGTCGATGGCCGTTCCTCGCGTGACTACACGCGCGCAAGCCTGCGCCGCGCCTTTGGCATGGTGCTGCAGGACACTTGGCTGTTCGAGGGCACGGTGGCGGAAAACATCGCCTACGGTTGTCCCGATGCCACGCGCGAACAGGTTGTCGAGGCGGCCAAGCGCGCGCACGCGCACAAGTTTATCGTGCAGCTGCCAGGCGGCTACGATACGGTGATCGGCGAGGACGGCGGCACGTTTAGCCAGGGTCAAAAACAGCTGCTGTGCATCGCACGCGTCATGCTCACCGACCCGGCGATTTTGCTGCTGGACGAGGCGACCTCGAGCATCGATACCCGCACCGAGCTGCAGGTGCAGGCGGCATTCGACGAGCTCATGGCTGGCCGCACAAGCTTTGTCGTGGCGCATCGCCTGAGCACCATCCGCAACGCCGACTGCATTTTGGTGATGCGCGACGGCCAGATTATCGAGCGCGGCACGCACGACGAGCTGCTAGCGGCAGGCGGCTTCTACGCCGAACTCTACCGCAGCCAATTCGCCCAGTAGGGGTTACCGATTAGCGGCAGATGGTTTACATCTGCGTTGTTAGTACTAAGATATTCATCTAATAAATTGCATTAGTGGCTTTAGTTTTGGGGGAAACGAGGCAACGTGACTATGACGTGCTCTTTGGTGGTCAACAGCAAGAGCGGTAATACCAGGATGGTTTCGGGCGCGATCAAGCGCGCTCTGCAGGCTGCGGGTGTTGAGTTTGTCCATGCCGCGGCGTTGAGCGACGATGCGGATGCAGATCAGGTTGCGCTCGAGGCGCAGGGCGCCTGCGCGGCCGACACGGTGCTCGTCGGTTTTTGGTGCGACAAGGGCGCGTGCACGCCTTCGGTCGCGACGTTGCTCTCCGCCTTGCACGGCAAGCGCGTCTTCCTGTTTGGCACCTGCGGTTTTGGTGCCGACCAGAGCTATTACCAGCAGATTATCGACCGCGTGACCTCCAATTTGGCCAACGATGCCGAGCTTGCGGGCTGGGCGATGTGCCAAGGCAAGATGGGTCCCGCCGTCAAGCAGCGCTACGAGGCAATGCTTGAGCAGGATCCCGAAAACGCCCGATTTAAGATGCTGCTCGACAACTGGGTTGCCGCGAAGGACCATCCCACCAAGGAGGACCTGGGCAACATGGCCGCAGCCGCCAAGAAGGCCGTGCTGGGCGAGTAGCTTCGTCGTTTGTGGTGCTTCGTGCAAAACAATACAAATGTGAAAGCCTCGAAATCCTCGAGGCTTTTTTCTTGACGCTCGTGGGCGCAACGATGGCAAGCGTCTGGGGCGATATTTTCCATCGCCCTGATGACGAGGCCGTCCTGGACGACACGCTCGCATGCGTTCGCTGGATGTATTCAGAGTGGGACACGGTTTCCGGATGCAAAAAAGGCCACATGACGTGGCCTTTAACTTATATATGTTGCGGGTGCCCCCATGACAAGCCGCGCTTCAACAACAAGGCGTCTGTCCGAGCAGGGAACCTTATATGCCTCCGTCCGGACAGACGTTTCAGTTATGAACTCGCAGCTAGTCGCTACTTGATCTTGGTCGTACCCGGTGCCAGGTTGGGGTCGGTTTCGTTGGCCTCGGTCTGGAAGTGCTCCGTATAGACGTTCTTGCCGTCGCGGAACATCTCGTAGTACTGCATCTTGGCGTAATCCTCGCGCGCCTTGGTTGCGGCTGCGGCAGCAGCGTCGTCACCGGTGACGTTGGAGGAGAGCGCCCAGCGCAGGCTGGCGTCCTCGTAGCCCACGGAGTTGATGGCGGGCAGCGACTCGCGCAGCGTCATGTGCGCTTTCTGGTAGTCGGTCAGCGGGGCGCCGATCAGCTGCATGAGCTGCGTGGACAGGTAGTTGGTGGACAGGTCGTCGACCTCGCTCGTCTGGTCGCAACCGGCAACGTCGTAGTTGGCCCAGATGATGTAGTCGGTCTGCCACAGGCGCTCCTGATGCGTAGCATCGTCTTCGCCGGTAAACCACTTGTCATTAAACTTGGACGGGAAGAACGGCTGGTGGTCGCCCCAGAACACCACGACCACCTTACGGTCGAGCTTGCTCAGGGCGTTGAGGAAGTAGCGCAGCGCCTGGTCGGACTGCTCGATGCACGAGACATACTCGTCGACATCGGAGAGCGTGCCGTCCTCGACGGTCTTGGCGTCCAAATCGGTCGTGTCGATATTCAGGTGCATCTGCTTGTCGACCGGCAGCAGGCCCGTATCGTAGCCCGAGTGGTTCTGCATGGTCACGTCGAAGATAAACTGCGGATCGGCGTTCTGGTCGAGCAGCTCAAGAATCTTGTCGTAGGTAGCCTGGTCGGTCACCATGCCGCGCAGGGTGTCGGCTCCCTGGAAGTCATTGATAGACAGGAACTGGTCAAAGCCAAAGTCCTTGTAGACGTTCTCGCGGTTCCAGTTGGTCGCGTGGTTGGGGTGCATGGCCGTGGTGGAATAGCCGAGCGATTTGAACTGTTCTGCCAGGTTCCCGGTCGTCTCCATGTTGTAGATGGTGTAGGGGTACACGCCCGAGCCCAGGTTGGCCATGGAGTTGCCGGTCATAAACTCAAACTCGGTATTGGCGGTACCGCCGCCGTAGGCGCTCACATAGAGCTTGCCGCGGCTGAGGCAGTTGGACAGGTTCTTAAAGTACTGCGGGCCCTCGTAGCCGGCGCGCATCTCCTGATAGATCGAAAGATCCGAGAAGGTCTCGTTCATGATGGCGATGACCGTGGGCTTCTCGCTATCGAACTGCTCCTTCGCGGCGGTGCGCTCGTCACTCTTGGCGGCGTCGGACTTGTCGTAGGCCTTGGCGTACTTTTTGAGCGTGGCCTTGGCGTCATCGACAGAATAGTCGGCGGGTTTGGGCGGCTTGATGGACTGCGCTGCACTAATAAAAGCGGGCAGGTAGCCCTCGCGCCAGTAGCTCTCGAGCGGGCGCCAGGTGTAGACGGTGATGCCGAGGGTGTTGTAGTAGTCGATGAGCGTGACATGCGCGGTTACGCCGCCCAGGCACAGCACTGCCACGAGCAGGTTGGTGAGCAGCATGCGCTTGGCGTTGGCGGCACCCTTCTGACGGTGCGGTGCCACCAGGCCGGCGTACTCGCACAGCAGCATGGCGATGGCGGTAAAGCCCATGGACAGCACACAGAACAGCGAGATGGAGAAGGTGTAGCCGGTGCCGGCGACCGCGGCGGCGGTGGAGATGGCCGAAAGGTCGCCCGGCTGGATGGGCATGGATTTAAACGTGATGACGAAGAACTCGGCAATGCCCAGGACAAAGAGGGCAAAGGCCAGGACCGCGGGAGCTGCGCCGTGGCGCTGGAACAGGAAGAACAAGCCGATCATGAGCACGGTGATGATGGCCCACTCGAGCAGGATGCACAGGGGGTAGACCCAGGTAAAGTCGTGGTTGGACGAGACCTCCATGCCCAGCAGCGCAAAGACGCCGGCGAGCAGCAGGCACAGGACGGCGGCGACGAGTGGTTTGCCCACAAAGGCGCCGCGCAGGCGGGCGAGCTTGCCGGTGGGGGCGGGGGCGTCGGGCTTGGCGAACGCAAAGACGCGCGGGGCGATGCGATCGCGGGCGATGCTGGCCCAGGCGCATCCGGTGAGGATGGCGTTGGTCAGGATGAGCATCACAAAGGCGAGCGGCTCGTTTTGGGCGACGAGGCCAATGGCGCCCCAAATAGTCAAAAAGACCTGGAACAGGCCGAAGACGACGCTCCACCCAAGAGCGCTTTTGGCAACGGTGCCCGACTGAGCGCGAATGGCCTTGGCCTCGCGCAAGACAAGGTAGACGGTCGCCGCAAGACCGACGAGCGAGATGGCGGCAGCGAACATGCTGAGACTCCTCACAAACTTAAAACCTACGAAAGCGGGGGTTTACCCGATTGTTACCTAAATATGCACTGCATTTGCGGGCTGCGCACGACAACCAGCCATATTAACGCGCATGTGCGGCGGTGTGGCGCAATGTAGTGGCGGCCTGCGCGATAATGGACGGGAATTACACGGAAACGTAAAGGCTTCTTAAAGAATTGGCGAGGATAGAGCTATGGGCGAGCGGGTTTGTATGACGGGTGCCGGGCACTGCGGCGGAGCTGCGGGCGTGGATGCGAACGGTTATCCGGTCGAGACTACGGGTAACGCGGTGCTGGACATCTTGGAGCACCGCTCGTCCACGCGTGCCTTTGCGCGCGATGACGACGACCGTCCCGTGGCGGTGACCGACGAGCAGCGGGCGGCGATCTTG
>CABUSL010000090.1 GCA_902494295.1 uncultured Collinsella sp. | reverse complement strand
GTATGGGAATATATCTTTTTCATTCTCCACTGGTTTACATTTCTTTTACCTACTGGCCCAACATAGCCCCAATGGCGATGGCAGCAATTAACCTGATTGGATTTGGATCAGTCGCCTATATGTTGACGAATCTAATTCGAGCCACAAATATGGGTTGGATAATCGGGGAAACGCCAAAGGCATCACACGATAAGAAACAGGGAAAGCAATAACCAAGGAATACAGCTAATTAAACTGTTTCTTCCATTTATCGATGCTCGTCCAGGGAAGATTAATCTCAGTTTTAACGGGATGGTTTACCCAATCAGCTAATTTATGGAGATAGCCGTCCTCGCGTTCAAGAACGGGAAGCCCCGTATCCTCACCGATGAACTGCCTCCCATTTCTTGGACATGAGAAATGGGAGGCTTTCTTTATGCGCGTTGATTTGAGAGTGAAGCATGATATCGAGGCCAGGAAGGCGGCCATAGGGCTCTTCGAGCTCGGGCACGGGTATAAATCTGCCGCGATTGCCCTTTCGCTTCCCGTGGAAGCCGTGAGAAGATGGCAGGAGATATACCGCGCATTCGGGAGCGAGGTGCTGCTGCGCATGGACGGAAAGCAGGGCAGGTACACATACGAGCAGAAGGTCGCCGCCGCCTCCGCCGTCGTCGACGGCGGCATGACGAAGACCGAGGCGATGGCGGCGTTCGGCATAATGTCGATGTCGCCGCTCAAGAAGTGGTGCGCGCTATACCGCCGGGGCGGCGCGGAGGCCCTGCGCCCGAGGCCCAAGGGCCGGCCGAGCGGTTCCAGGGCGAGGCCGCGGACCCGCGAGGAGGAGCTCGAGGAGCGGTGCCGTAGACTCGAGGCCGAGGTGGCCTACCTAAAAAAATTACGCGCCCTGGTCGAGAGGGACGGGCTCTGACCAGGGCGAAGGCCGAAGCGGTCGCGGCCCTGCGCGCCGAGGGGCACGCGCTCGGGCACCTGCTCGCATGCGCCGAGCTCAAGCGGTCGACCTACTACTACGCCCTCGCGCACCCGCCGAGGCCCACGCGCCCCGAGCTCTGGGAGGCGGCCGCCGAGATCTTCTCGCGCACCGCCAACGGCTGCGGGCACCGGCAGATAGCGATGTGCCTCAGGGCGGAAGAGGGGGCCGTGATAGCCGACAAGACCGTGCTCAAGATGATGCGCGAGATGGGGATTCGCTGCGGTATCAGACGCGAGACGGCCTACCACAGGTACAACTCGTACAGGGGCGTCGTCGGCAGGACGTTCGAGAACGTGATCGCGAGGGATTTCGACGCCGGGGCCCCGTGGCGGAAGCTGGGAACGGACGTCACCGAGTTCAAGGTGGCGGGCGGCAAGGCCTACTGGGCCCCGACGCTGGACTTCTGCACCAAGGAGATCGTGGCGAGCGACATATCGACCACGCCCGACATGGCCCAGCAGGCGAGGATGCTCGACGGGCTGCTGTCCAAGATCCCCGAGGGCGCCGCCCCGACCATGCACTCGGACCGGGGCTGGCAGTACCAGCACGCCTCGTACACATCCAGGCTCGAGGCCGCCGGCATCGTCCAGAGCATGTCCAGGAAGGCGAACTGCATCGACAATGCCGCCACCGAGCAGCTCTTCGGCCACGTCAAGGACGAGTTCTACCGGGGCCGCGAGTGGGAGACGTTCGAGGATTTCAAACGCGACCTGGAGGAATACATAGTCCACTGGAACACGAGCCGGAGGCAGGTAAGATTGAAGGGCCTGACCCCGGAGGAGTACCGGAATCAGGCCCTCGCGGCCTAGTCGCTATTTAGGGCGTCCAAGATTTGGGGCGCAGTTCATGTGGTGGCGGGCTTTTTGCATGTCGCGCGTGGGATAGAGCGCATGCGAGAGGAAAGCTCGGCTGCTTCGGACGGTTTTGGAGGGGGTGCCTGAGAAGACCGAGATCATGCACATCGCCTAACTGTGGTTTCTTCCATTGTCATCCATCCGCTACTCAGCAGGTCGTCCCTAAACCGTCCGAAACAGCCGAGTTTTGGAAACCGACTCCCTCGGGGGATAGGCTGAGCATCACGTTGGGACCATTTACCATCCGCGGTCTAGCTGCTTGCGCGCTGCACGAGCTTGACGGGGACAAGCGTCTCCATCTCGGGCTCCTCGCCGCGCAGCAGGGCGAGTAGGGCCTGACATCCCTCATGCGCGAGGCGCTCGGGGAAGCGGCGAATGGTGCTGATCTGCGGCGTCGGGATCTGCGCGTACACGGAATCGTCGAAGCCGATGAGGCGGACGTCTTCGGGTACGCGCTTGCCGGCCGCAACGAGCGCCCGCAGCGCACCCACGGCAGCGTGGTCGCTATGGGCAAAGATGCCGTCGACGGGGCACCCTGTGGAGAGGAAGTCGGTCACGAGCTCTTCAGACTCGATGATGCTCGGCTGCTTGCCCGAGACAAACAGCTGGTAGTCGCGGCGCAGCGGCATCCCATGCGCGGCAAGCGCCCGCTCGTAGCCCATCTGGCGTTCGTTTCCGGGGTAGTTGGCCGTAAAACTCGAGATGCTCAGGATGTTCTTGCAGCCGCGCTCGATGAGGTGCTCGGTTGCCATGTAGCCGCCGCCGATGTTGTCGGAACCCACGTGCGGGAAACCGAGGTCGTTTTCGGGCGCGCGGTCGATGCAGACCACGGGAATGCCGTGGGGGACAAATTCGCCGTCGAGCCTGCGCAGGCCTGAGATGCAGATGATGCCATCGGCTTGTTTGCTCGCGAGCGTACGGAAGTAGTCGCGCTCACGAGCGGGGTCGTTGGCGCTGTTGCAGACAAAGACCGAATAGTCCTCGGTGGCGAGCTCGCGTTCCACATGCAAGGCGATCTTGGAAAAGAAGTCGTTTGAGATATCCGGCACGATCATGCCGATGGTCCGGGACTGGGCCACGCGGAGGCTCTTTGCCGCCATGTTCGTGACGTAGCCGTATTCCTCGATGGCGGCTTCCACACGCTTGCGGGTGTCTTCGGAAAAACGGCCACTGCCGTTGATGACGTGGGAGACCGTGGCGACGGACACGCCGGCCGCTACGGCAATCTGGCGCATGGACGAGCTCTTGCCGGGTGTGGGCATGGGGCCTCCTGCTGTTTTCGGGTGGTTAACAGGTTAACTGAGATTGTAGCGCATGCGTGATGCCGCGATGGACTCCATTTGCCCAGCCTATAAACTACGCCGTTGAACAGGCAATATTATCCGTATGGAGGACTTGGGTAACAAAACGCCGCCGTTTACTCGACGGTATGGGACCGCTTGTCGCCAGCGGCTGCAAGGGCTCTCAGTCCAATGTGGATAAACGTTTAATCTGCAAAGCGTCAAAACATCGGCTCTCAATACGTCAAACGCGAACCCTCAACGGAGGAGTGGGGTCGAGAGCGCTGTGGAGGTGCGCAGAGAGCGGTTAATAACACTCCGGAGAGCGATCACATAGAAACAGGGCAGGCACCTCGGCGGCATCGGTTCGCTGAGGTGCTTTCTGGTAAGCTAAGAACCGGATTCACACGCGCCCGTCCAAGCTGGACGCGCCCATTGGAAGGGAGACCCATGGAGGCTTACAAGCAAGAATTCATCAAGTTCATGGTCGAGTCCGACGTGCTTAAGTTTGGCAGCTTTACGCTCAAGAGCGGGCGTCAGTCCCCGTTCTTCATGAACGCCGGCGCCTACGTGACGGGCTATCAGCTCAAGAAGCTGGGCGAGTACTACGCTCAGGCCATTCACGACAACTTCGGCGACGATTTTGACGTGCTGTTTGGGCCTGCCTACAAGGGTATTCCCCTGGCTGTCGTGACCGCCATTGCCTATCACGAACTGTACGGCAAGGAGGTCAAGTACTGCTGCGACCGCAAGGAGGCCAAGGACCACGGTGCCGACAAGGGCAACCTGCTGGGCTATGAGCTCCAGGACGGCGACCGCGTGATCATGGTCGAGGACGTCACCACCTCCGGCAAGTCCATCGACGAGACCTATCCCAAGGTTAAAGCCGCTGCCGATGTTGAGATTAAGGGTCTGATCGTCTCCCTCAACCGTATGGAGGTCGGCAAGGGCGGCGTGACCACCGCCCAGAAGGAGATCGAGGCCAAGTACGGTTTCCCCGTTGCCTCCATCGTGAGCATGGCCGAGGTCGTCGAGACCCTTTACAACCACGAGATCGACGGCAAGGTTGTTATCGATGACGAGCTCAAGGCCGCCATCGACGCCTATTACGAGCAGTACGGCGCACGCTAAGTTACGCGGTTTACAAACCGCGTAACAGCTTGACGCTGCAAGCCCACCAGAGCGGCAATCTGCCTTTCAACTTCGGCGGCATGACCAGAAGGTCAATGCCGCCTCGTTTCAAGGCACCTTGCTCGCCCTGGCGGGCTTTCGCTCATATGACCCAATCCGCTGTCAAGAGCCACAATGGCCCCGCCGACCGCTTGCAACCGGTCGGCGGGGCCTGCCGTTAACCCGTCCCGGTCCGCCCCCGGCATGTCATCGACGCCTTCGGCTCAGTCTCATATCCGCGGATACCGTTCTGTCGGCCCGCACTCCATTCCTTCGGCGGGGTTCCCCAAGTCTGTCGAGGCGCATGCGGAGGGCTCCGCGCGCACAGCGAAATAGGGGGTATCCCCGAAGGCCGCCCGGCTCGCCGGGACGGGGGCTATGTCTATTCCGCGCCCTCCCGGCACATCATGCCGAGGGCCCAGAGCCACCTCACGAGCTCGGCCGCGGTGGCCGCGTTGGCCTTCGCCGCGGGCATGCCGCGGGCGAGCATCTCCTCGCGCCGCCGCAGGAGCCGCTCGGACCCCTTCCTCCCGTGCATCCTTATCTCGAGGGGCACGCCCGTGTCCCTCGGCATGAGCTTCGGCTGGTGCCGCGCCGCGGCGTAGCACCATGAGCCCTCAACGGCCAGCTTCCTCACGAGCGCGTTGCCCGCACCGCTGACGCCTCCGAGCCGCACGGAGTCGCCACTCGACCTCTGGCTCGGCGCGAGGCCGAAATAGGCCGTGACCTGCCTTCCGGAACGGAACCTCGTGAAGTCGCCGACCTCGGCCGAGAAGGCTGCGGCCAGCGCGAAGGCGCAGCCCTTGATCGACTGGAGGGCGGCCACCTCCGCGGCGATCGGGCCGGCATCCACGGCCGCCCTGTACTCGGAGAGCAGGTCCGCCCGGGCCTCCGCCGCGGCCTCGACCTCGTTCCTCAGGGCGGCGAGCGCCCGAACCCCGCCATCGTCCTCCGGCCTGACCTTGTCGAGCCACCTCAGGAAGTCGTAGGTCCAGTACTTCCTCGGGTTGCCGGCGGGCGTGGTGCCGCCGTAGACGAACCCTCGCTTTGCGAGGAAGGCGAGCAGCCGCTGCTTGGCGGTCGCCAGGCGCGCGGTCGCCCCGTCGTAGGCGCCGGCGAGGTCCCTGATGCCCTCGACCTCGGGGGAGGGGACCCATACGGGGGAGATGTCGTGGGCGAGTATCGCCTTGGCCATCCTGGCGGCGTCGTTCCTGTCGTTCTTGGAGGCCGAGTCGGCGGTCGACCTCAGGTGGACGTCCATCCCGAACGCGGTAGAATACTTTGGCATGGGAGCCTCCCAACCTCGTTGCGGCGCGGCTGCGCCTATGGCACTTCGACATCATTGTCGCAGTCCCGACCCGCGGTCACGAGCGGGGGCTCCTGCCTTTTCAGTGCCCTCGGATTGGGTCATAGTGTCTGTCGTTGCCAAAACATCGGCGTTGCCGGGGTGGTCATTGGGGACGTTCTTAAATGGCTAGTCACCGGGGACGTTCTTGTTTGACTAGTCGTTTAAGAACGTCCCCAATGACTAATCACCACATGTGAGCCTGGCCTCCTGTGTCAGATTCTAATAACGAGTTTACGGAATAAATAGTTATTAGAGTTGAAACGGCCGACCTAATGACGAGAAGTCGTTATTAGGTCGGCCGTTAGTCATTGGGGATGTTTTTAAATAGCTACTTGAGCCCGGGGAAGCGGGTGTAGGGGAATGAGCGCTCTAGGAATTCGGCGCAGCGGGCGTAGTCTTTGGCGAAGTAGCTGCTGTAGAGCGAATCGAGTACGTATTGCACGGCGATGTGGCTCGCGAACTGCGTGATGCGATGCGTCATGCTCTCGTGGTCACTCACCGTAAGGTAGGCGGCAAAGCCGGGGTGAATGCGAGCGCAATAAGGCGTGCCGATGACGATGACCGGGACATGCCGACTGCTGAGGATCGGCAAGATGCCCTTGAGGTTGGGGGCAAGGCCGCTGTAGGAGATGACGATTGCCGCATGGTCGGGACCCGAGGCGAGCGCCGTTCGCACCTGGGGCTCGACGCCGTCGTGGCACGTCGCGCTTTTACCGGCGGAGAGCAGGCGATCGCGGAACATTCCCGCTGGATAGAGGTTGTGCGAGCCCGTGTAGATGTCGACCTGTCGGGCGTTCGCGATAAGCTTGGCGGCGTGGTCAAGCTGCGTGGGCTCGAGCAGCTCCTGCGTTTCGGCCAGCGTGGTCTGGTAGAGCCCCTCCATGCGCTCCATAACCTGCGCAGGCGATACTCATCCCACGAGTACTACCGGAAGGGCTCTCGATTCGAGCTCTTACCTTAGCAATTTGGCCATTTGGCACTATAATCACCATAGGCATGCGCATAACGTTGCGCTTAATCAAGAGGAGAAAACGTATGGGTCTGTTTGACATGTTCAAGAAGAAGGCTGAGCCCGCGGCTGCCGCTGCTCCTGCCTCCATCTCTACTTCTGCCGGCGCCGACGTGCTGTGCTCGCCCGTCAAGGGCAAGGTCATCAAGATGGCCGACGTGCCCGATCCCGTCTTTGGCGGCGAGGTCCTGGGCAAGGGCTGCGCCGTGTGGCCCGAGGACGATCTGGTCTACGCTCCCTGCGACGGCAAGGTGACCGTCACCATGGGCCACGCCGTGGGTCTGCAGTCCGATAGCGGCATCGAGGTTCTGGTGCATGTTGGCGTCGATACCGTCAACATGAACGGCGACGGCTTCGAGGGCTTCGTCAAGGCTGACGATGTCGTTAAGGCTGGCCAGCCCATGCTCAAGATCGACCGCGCCAAGATCGCCGCTGCCGGCTATAAGGACTGCGTCGTCGTGGCTGTGTCCAACACCGCCGAGTTCGCCGACGTCGAACTCGCCGTCGAGGCCGGCTCCGCTGTCGCCGCCGGTGACGCCATCGTTAAGGTCGTCCGCAAGTAAACTGCGGCATCCAAAGGATGTGCAAGGGTGGTCGGGTTTTCCGGCCACCTTTTTTAATGCACCGCGGGAAAGCGTTTTATTGCACGTTGGGCGGGCTTGCAAACCGTTCGGACGCTAAAACGAACCGACCGTGCCTTCGCGTTGCCGAGGGTGTTCATAAGCGGATAGTATGGGCTTACTTATTACAACGTGCGCCGCGTCTGGGAAGCGCAGTGCCGCTCATTGGGAGGAACAACATGAAAAAGAAGCTGCTGCTTGCGCCCCTCATGGCCGTCTTGGTTGCATGTGTGGTCGTGCTTTCCGGCTGTGGAGGTCCTTCGGTTGAGGAGCTCATCACCGAGGATCTTACGACGCAGTTTGACGAGGTCAAGAACGGTGGCGACGACTTCCTCTCTGGTCTGGAGGAGGCTTCGGGCGACGAGTTCGAGCAGCTGGGTATCGATCCCAAGGAGTATGCCAAGACCTATCTCGAGGGCTTTGACTACAAGATCGGCGACGTGACGGTCGACGAAGACAAGGGTGTCGCGACCGCCGAGGTCTCCATCACCTGCAAGTCTATGAACAAGATCGTCGAGGACTTCTCCACCCAGTATCAGGAGAAGGTCGCCGCGCTTGACACGGTTCCTTCCGATGACGAGCTGTACAAGATGGCCGGTCAGGTTATGGTCGATGTGACCAAGGCCACCGAGCCCAGGAAGACCACGGTTATCTTCAAGTACACCTGCAACGACGACGGTGAGTGGTCTGCCGACGACTCCGTCAACTCCGAGATGATGGATGCAATGCTGAGCTAGGGGGTTACGCGGTAGTTCGTTACGGCGTTTTACCAAACGCCGTAACTGCTCGACGCTGCAAGCCCGCCAGAGCGGCAATCTGCCTTTCAACTTCGGCGACATGATCAAAAGATCAATGCCGCCTTGTTTCAAGGCACCTTGCTCGCTCTGGCGGGCTTTCGCTGTCGTTGCCAAAACAGCGACGTTCCCTTGGCTGGCTTAAAGTGGCACTTGTACCTGCGGCGTTGCTATGGTGGTCATTGGGGCGGCACTTGGGGACGTTCTTTTTCTGCCGGCAGTTGGGGACACTCCTTTGGTGCAGGGGGCAGCTAAAAGAGTCCCGTCCCGCATTAGCTACCCGTGGGTGGGATGAGCGGTTACTCGCCCAGGATCAGCGCCGTGAGCTCTGCCTGGGTGTCCACCACGTAGTCGGCGCCGGCGGACTCCAGCTCTGCGCGGCCGCGGAAGCCCCAGCTGACGCCCGCACTCTTAAGGCCGGCGTTGTGGCCGGTCAGGATATCGACATTGGAATCGCCTACGTAGAGCGTGGTCGCCGGGTCGGCGCCTAGCTCTTCCATCACATGCAGCGTAACAGGCGCCTCGGGCTTGGGGGGAAACGCATCGACGCGGCCCTGCACCAGCGCAAAGCGCTCGGAACCAAAATACTTCTCGATAAGCGGAGCCGCCGAGACGTGGTCCTTGTTGGTGAGCACGGCAAGCTGCACGCCCGCGGCGCGCAGGCGGTCGAGCATCTCGATCGTACCGGCATAGGGGGCGGTGTGGTCCTCCTTGTGCTCGCCGTAGTAAGCCCTAAACTCGGCAAGCGTTTGCTCAAACATACGGCTGTCGCCCGCATACTCGGCAGGCATAAAGCGTTCGACCAGCTTGAGCATGCCGTTTCCCACCTTGTAGCGGTACTCGTCAACGGCAAACGTGGGCCAGCCGTGCGCCTCGCAGGTATGGTTGCCGGCGGCCGCCAGGTCCTCGAGCGTGTTGAGGATGGTGCCGTCCAG
>CABUSL010000089.1 GCA_902494295.1 uncultured Collinsella sp. | reverse complement strand
GGCGTCGCGGCGGAAGGAGAGCCGGCAACTTTGATGCCATAGTGAATCGCGCGGGCCACGAGCTCGTCATCGGAAAGCACCTTGTCCCAGTCGTGAATTAAGCCGGCGGCAGCGGCATCAAAGCGGTCAACGCCGTAGACCTCGGCCAGATGAAGTGCGGTCTCGGCAACACCCAGCGAATGCACATAGCGCTTGCGCTTATCCTTCATGCGAACATCGAGCAGCTCTTGAATGCGCTTGAGCAGCGCGCGCTCATCGCCCTCAAACTGATCCTCTACCGACAACGTAGACCCCCATCACTCAAAATCTTCTTGGCCCAATTCGGCATATAGCCTGCGTTTGCGAATGTAGCCGAGCACGGACTCGCTCGTAAGGTAGCGCACGCTCATGCCGCGGGCAACTCGCTTACGAATGTTCGTCGAGCTGATCGCCAGCGCCGGAATCTGAATATAGCGCACGTCGAACGGCAGCCCCGACTCTTTGATTCGGACACGCGCCGTATCGATATCAAAGCCCGGTCGCGTCGCCGCAATAAAAGTAGCAAGCTCAGCGATTCGTTCGGCATCATGCCAGGTCACGATATCGATGATCGCGTCGGCGCCCGTAATAAAGTAGAGCTTTACCTGCGGCGGGTAAAAGTCGCGAAGGGCATGAAGCGTATCGGCCGTATAGGTTACGCCCGGGCGGTCGATCTCGAACCGGCTCGCCAAAAAGGCCGGGTTCGCGGCGGTGCCGAGGACCGTCATGGCATAACGGTCCTCGGCAGGCGTCACCGGCTTGTCAAGCTTAAAGGCGGGAGACCCTGCCGGCATAAAGAGCACAGCGTCCAAGTCGAGCGACTCGCGCGCCTGCTCGGCAGTCACCAGATGCCCGTAATGGATGGGATCAAAGGTGCCACCCATAATGCCGAGCCTAAACTCCTGCCCGTCCTCTAGAGGAAGCTCGGGCAGACCGATTCCACCGCGCAGCGACATGGCTTACTCGCCCTCCGAGGTCTCGGCATCGCCCGCGGCATCCGCCGCATCGACAACCTCGACGCCTTCATCCGCAGCATCGGCCACGTCAATGACTTCAACGGCAACGTCCTCGCCAGCATCCTCGAGCTCCTCGTACTCCGAGAAGTCCTCAGCGCCCTCAAAGTCAAAGGCGCGCTGGCAAATGCGGACCTCGTCGCCCGCACGGCAACCGGCCTTCTCGAGCGCGTCGTCAACACCCATACGCGCAAACTTATGCTGCAGGTAAATGACGGCTTCCTCGTTTTCCCAGTCGGTCTGGATGACCATGCGCTCGATGGCACGACCGACCACGCGGAAGGCACCGGGCTCTTCCTGGACAATGCGGAAACGCTTCTCACGCTGCAGGCGGCGGCGCTCCCACTCATCGTCGCGCAGGTCGACCGGTTCATCGGAGACCGCCAGCTCGGCGCGGAGCTTGGCCACCTGCTCACCTACGGCAAGCATCAACGTATTGAGACCGGCGCCCGTCACGGCAGACACGGCAAAGAACATATGTCCATCGTCGAGCGCTGCGCGCTTAAGGTCGGCAATCTTGTCGGCCGTACCCGGCGCATCGCACTTGTTGGCGACGACGATCTGCGGACGCTCCGAAAGCTCGGCACCATACTGCTCGAGCTCGCGGTTGATGATTCGATAATCCTCGACCGGATCGCGATCCTCAAAACCACCCGTCATGTCGACGACGTGCATGATCAGGGCCGTACGCTCAATGTGGCGCAGGAACTGATGACCCAGGCCCTTGCCCTCGCTCGCGCCCTCGATGAGACCGGGGACGTCGGCAACGACGTAAGAATATTCGCCGGCACGCACCATGCCGAGGTTCGGCACGAGCGTGGTAAACGGGTAGTCGGCAATCTTGGGGCGGGCGGCACTCATGCGCGCAATGAGCGATGACTTACCCACCGAGGGAAAGCCCACGAGCGCGGCATCGGCCATAAGTTTCATCTCGAGCTCGATCCAGTGCTCCTCGGCCGGCTCGCCTAGCTGGGCAAAGGCCGGAGCGCGGCGCACCGACGTCACAAAGTGCGTGTTGCCCAGACCGCCGGCACCGCCGGGCGCCACGACGACGCGCTCGCCGTCGTGCACAAGGTCGGCAATCTCAAACATCGGGGTCTGTGTCTCGGGGTCGAGCTCGCGCACCACGGTACCCATAGGGACCTTGAGAATCAGGTCCTCGCCGCTCTTACCGTTACGACGGGCACCCTGCCCGTGCGTGCCACGCTCGGCGCGGAAGTGATGCTTAAAGCGGTAATCGATCAGCGAAGACAGCTGAGCATCGGCCTGGATGACGACATTGCCGCCACGACCGCCGTCGCCGCCATCGGGGCCGCCCTTGGGGACAAATGCCTCGCGCCTAAACGACATGCATCCGGCTCCGCCGTCGCCGCCGCAAACGTTAATGCGGCTGATATCGGTGAACTGTGACAACAGAATCGCCTCCTACAAAAAAGAGGGAGACCCTTGAATCCTAAAACTCAAGTGCCTCCCACATATGTGCTCTATGAAGGGTGAATTACGCGTTCGCGAGCGGGCGTACGCTGACCCTGTGCTTGATACCCTTGTGGAACTCAACGGTACCGTCGACCAGCGCGAACAGCGTGTCGTCCTTGCCACGGCCAACGTTCTCACCCGGGTGGATGTGCGTGCCGTGCTGACGGACGAGAATCGTGCCCGTGGTTACCGTCTGGCCGGCATAGCGCTTCGTGCCAAGGCGCTGACCGCGGGAGTCACGGCCATTACGGGAGGAACCGAGTCCTTTTTTGTGTGCCATTGTGTATACCTACTCTTTCGTTACGAGTGTAATCTACTCGGCGACGGGAGCCTCGGCAACAGCCTCGGCCTCTGCCTTGACAGCCTTCTTGGCGCGGGACGTAGCCTGGACCTTCACGATCTTCAGCTTGGTGAGCTGCTGACGGTGACCCTTCAGACGACGATAGCGCTTACGCTTGTGGAACTTGAAGACCAGCTGCTTCTCGCCCTTGAACTGCTCAACGATCTGAGCGGTAACCTTGGCCTTGGCCAGCTTGTCGGGATCGGTGACGATCTTCTTACCATCGTTGAGGAAGATAACCGGCAGGGTGACCTTGTCGCCCTCATTGCCCTCGATCTTCTCGACGGTGATGACATCGTCGGTGGCGACCTTGTACTGCTTGCCGCCCGTGTTAACGATTGCGTACATGTTTACTTGCCCTTCATGCATCAGTTAGTGCAACAGCCGAATATAGTAGCAGGCGAAAATACCCCCGTCAACGAGTATGTGGAGCAAATCCACAAGTTCGCACAGGTATGGGGCTGACGAGTCGGCCCTCGTCGTCCTCGCATGCTTGATTCTGACGCTCGACATCGTAGGAGCAGATGGTCACGAGGTCTTGCATACCGGTGGAAACAATAGGTGCATCCACGCCCGGGGTCAAGCCCTGCAACAAAACATCAGCAGCGGAAAGCAAAATTTCCGGACGCATGGAGCCCTCGTTGTCGGCATGGGTGTCGAGCATGAGCACCAAATGGTCCGGGCGCTCCCCCGCCGTGAGCTCATAGCCCACGAGCGTGTGATCCAAATCCAATCGCTTGCTCTTTTTTCCGCGCGCGTAGTCGATGCCATGGTCCGCGCGCAGCGTGTCGATCGCACGACGCACCTCCTCGGCGCTTACGGGCGCCTCGGGATCTAAGTGCAGGTCGATGCGATACGACAGGCGCGTGAGCTGCGCCGTCAACGCCGGCGTGCGCACGTCGATGTACGCCGCCTCGATAGGCGCCAGATCGGCCGGAGACGCCACAGCCAGGCGCTCAAACGCCTCGTCGAGCCCCACGAACTCGGTCATAAACAGGTCATACCACTCGCAGGTCGACGACGTACCAACCGGTAGCGCCGAAGAGAAGCCCACGCGCATGTGCGGAGAGAAGCCCTGCGTGACGGCATAGGGAAGTCCCGCACGGCGCACGATGCGCTCAATGGTATGGATCACTTCGAGATGGCCCAGGTACTTAAGGCGATCGCGCTTGCCATAGCGAACACGAAGCCTAAAGAGCGAGGGGTTGTCGGTCAGGCGCTCACTCATGCGCGATCACCCATCAATACATTCTTGGCGTGGAGCGTGGGGCAGATCCCGCAGCCGGTGCACGACGTGCGGGTGCAGTCGGGAGTCGTGACGCCCTCGAGCGAGCGACGGTACTCGCGCTCGAGGAAGCCGCGCGTGCAGCCGGGGCTCACGTGCTCCCACGGCAGGCGCCAGTCCAATTCGTAGGGCAGGTGCACGAGCTCATTGAGGTCGATGCCGTTTTTGGCAGCAGCCTCCTTCCAGTTATCGAGCGAGAAATGCTCTACCCAGGCGTCAAAGCGAGAGCCCGAGCGCCAAGCATCGATGATGACGGGCGTCATGTCACGACCGGCGCGGGACAGCGCGGCCTCGATGAGCGAGGTCTCGGCATCGTGGTAATGAACGCGAACGGCACGGTTGCGAACGCTCGTGATAAGCAGCTTCTGGCGACGCTTGACGTCGTCGTAGTCGAGCTGCGGGCACCACTGGAACGGCGTGGCAGCCTTGGGGATAAAGACCGAAACCGAGATGGACACCGAGATCGAGCCGCGACGAGCCTTGGGCACCACGGAACGACCGAGCTCCAGCACGTGATCGGCCAGATTGGCGATGGCCACGATGTCCTCGTCGCGTTCGCCGGGAAGGCCCATCATAAAGTAGAGCTTCATGCGGTTCCAGCCGGCCTCGAAGGCCGCCTTGGCCGCACGGTCCAGGTCCTCCTCGGTCACGTTCTTGTTAATGATGTCGCGCATGCGCTGGCTGCCGGCCTCGGGCGCGAACGTCAGGCCGCCCTTCTTTTCGCCGGCGACCGACTCGGCCATATCCACGCCAAACGAATCCAGGCGCTGCGACGGAATAGACACGCGAATACCCGTATCCTCCAGGCGACGGTTGAGCCTGCCGAGCACGTCGCGAATGCAGGAGTGGTCGGTCGTGGAGAGCGAGGTCAGCGACACCTCGTCATAGCCGGTCTTTTCCAGACCCTGGATCACCGACGAGACGATCTGGTCGGCCGAGCGCTCGCGCACCGGGCGATACGTCATGCCGGCCTGGCAAAAACGACAGCCGCGGGCGCAGCCGCGCAGAATCTCGATAGACAGGCGGTCGTGGACCAGCTGCGCATAGGGTACGCACGACTGCGACAGCGGATTTGTGGCGCCGAAATCCTCGACGACGCGCTTGTAGACCACGGTCGGCGCATCCTTGCCCTCACGCGGCACGGTGTAGCCATGCGGCGAGCAGGGCTCGTCGTGACGAACCTCATAGAGCGACGGCACGTAGTTGCCGGCAATGGATGCAAGCTGCTCGACAATCTGCGCGCGCGGGACCCCTTCGTCACGCAGGCGGCGATGCAGCTGGCAGGTCTCGAGCAGCGATTCCTCGCCCTCACCGATGAGGATGGCATCGAAGAAGGCCGCGTACGGCTCGGGGTTGTACACCGAGGGGCCGCCGGCGATGATGATAGGGTCGTCTTCACCTCGGTCGGCCGCTAACAGCGGAATGCCAGCGAGGTCGAGTGCCTCGAGGAAGTTCGTCACCGCCATCTCGTGCGGCACATGCAGACCGACGATATCAAACGAAGCGACCGGCGCAGCACCTTCGAGCGACAGCAGAGGAATACCCGCCTCGCGCATGGCGTCACCCATATCGGGCCACGGCACATAGCCGCGCTCGCAGGAGATGCCCTCGGCCTGGTTAAGGATGTTGTAGAGGATGGCGATGCCCTGGTTGGGCAGACCGACCTCGTACACATCCGGGTAGATCAGGCAGCAACGGTAGTCGGCATCGGCCTTGGAAAGCGTGCCCCACTCGTGATCGATATAGCGGCTCGGCTTCTCGACCTTGGCGAGCAACGGCTCAATTAAATGAAAACAATCTTGGTATGCAACGCGCAACGGAAAACCCCTAAGCAGCGAGATCTGATGCGTCCTGGTAGGACGCCATAGGACGGGTAGCGCCCGCGACCGTGGTCACCAGATCGCGAACGCGGGAGAACGTGGCAGTGACCACCTCGTTGGCACGGCTGTAGTCGACATCGCGCTCGTAGAGCGAAACAAGCGCACGGCCCATGCCGTAGGTGCCCGCGCCAGCAGTGAGCGCCTTGACGGCAAACCCAATATGCGGCGTCTGCTTGACGAGTGCGCGGGTGACCGCGCGGATCACAAGACCGCCGGCAAGCACGCCCGCGACCTCGTAGCCGCGCTCGGGCTTAATGCCGCGTCCAAAGACGGCAGCGAGCTCAAAGAGCATGCCCACCTGCGCCAGCGCCATAACGGGATAATCGGCGCCCGGCAAAAACACCAGTGCACCGGTCGCCATATTGGTAAGCGCGCACGAGGTGATGATACGATTGGCCGCCGCGATGCGCATGAAGGCAAAGTTCGCCGCAAAAGCCGTTTCCTTGTCGGTGCGATCGAGAATCCAGCGGGCAAGCGTCTCGAGCAGATACGTCTTATCGGTTGCCGCTACCACGCCGAGCATGGGCGTGGACTCCTCGATAAACGGCACCTCCACAGCAGACTCGGCAAGCACGCACACGGGCGCGCCGGCGATCACGAGCTCCTGCACGGCACTCTCCAAGCGGTCGGAACCACACGAGAGCACCAGCACCACATCGGTATCGGTCTTTGGAGCAATTCGCTCCTCCCCCAGACGCTCGACGCGCACAATACCCGAGGTCGTTTGCGGCACAAAGGCGTCACGCACCGTCTCGGCCAGAAAGCGCGAGGCGGACGAATCCAGATAGACCGAGACGCGCACCGGCGTATCGGAATCCTTCTTAACGGACGCGCCCATCTTAAAAGCGCGGGTCAGCTTATCTACGGGAATTTTCATAGCAAACCCCTCCAGCGGTTACGCGGCGCCCGAACGATGCCGCCATATGGATTGTACGATACCCACCGTCAGCAGCTGAATCATCATCGAAGACGAACCGAAGCTAATAAACGGTAGCGGAATACCGGTAATCGGCATCATGCCGATGCACATGCCGATGTTTTCGAAGGTCTGGAACGCCCACATGCCAACGATGCCCACACACGAAAGACGCAAAAACAGCGACTCACACTTAAAGGCGACGCGAATCGTCGAAAAGATCAGCAGCACGTAGAGGCACAGCAGCAAAAAGGAGCCGCAGAAGCCAAAGGTCTCGGACAAAAAGGCGAAGACGAAGTCGGTGTGGAACTCAGGCAGAAAGCCGCCGGCTGACTGCGTCGCATGGCCCAAACCCTTACCAAAGAAGCCGCCCGAGCCAACGGCGATAAGCGACTGCTGCAGGTTGTAGGCATCGTCCGAATCGGCATTATCGGGGTCGATAAAGACCGTCAGACGGTTCATCTGATACTGCTTGATGAGCACATCGTGGCCGAGCAGCGAATCAAAGACCGAATCGAGCGCCAGGACGAGGGCCACCAGGCCCACGAGCAGGGCCAGGGTCGACAGCACCCATTCGCGGCGTGCACCGCTCATGCAGATGACGATGGCGCCCGAAACCAGCACGACCAGGCCCGAGCCCAGGTCACCCATGGCAACGACGGCCAAAAACGGAATGGACAGCATGCCGCAGAGCTTGACGTAGTCGCGAACGGTATCGATGCGACCGTTATACTGCGAGCCAAGCGTAGCAATAAAGAAGATGGTGATGAGCTTGGCAAGCTCAACCGGCTGGAACGTCAAGCCGATACCGGGAATCTTGATCCAGCCCGTCATGCCCAGACCGCCCGTATAGGACAGACCCGGAATCTTGGGCGAGAAGATCACGATCAGGTCGATGACGAGCAACGCCGTCGAGAAATTGGAAACACCGCGCAGGTCGGAGCGCCAGACCAGCACCGCCAGCACCGTGCCGATGCCAATTCCCAGCAAATGGCGCGAGAACGAAGCATCGGCCTTAAACTGCGAAGCCGACCAGATAATGATGGCACCGTAGGCGACGAGCGCCACAGTAGCCACGAGCACACCGATATGCACCTTTTGGCGAAACGTGCCGCGCGAGGCCGAAAGTTGCTTGTTGACGCGGTCCAGGCTGCTGCGAGAGCCGGTCTTGGTTGAACGGAACAGATCCGCCGGAGAAAAATCCATCGCAACCTCCTATCGAACCGAAGAATCGCCCGAGGCCGAAGAGGTATCGGGCTCGTCATAAATCACGCCGAGCACGTCGCGCACGACATGCATCGCGGTATCTGAGCCACCGCCGCCCTGCTCCAGGACGGTAGCGATGACATACTTGGGATCATCGGCCGGTGCATAGGCGCAGAACCACGCGTATTCGTCCTCGCCACTTTTCTCGCCCGTGCCCGACTTGCCGTATACCTGCGGCGTCAGGGTGCCAAAGTGCGCCGCCAGGGACGTCGATGCCGTGTAAATCACGTCGTGCATGCCGTTGCGAACAAGAGCCAAATCCGAATCGCTGTTGATCTTGGCCTCCAGGCGCTTCTTCTTGCCCTTGCCATTGTACTTATAGGCATCGCCGTCGCCATCGCGCGACACGGCAGACAAAAATACGTGAGGCACGTACTGTTTGCCGCCGTTGGCAAGACCCATATAGGCGCACGCCATCTGCAGGGGCGTCACCAGGATGTCGCCCTGGCCGATAGCAATGTTGGTCATATCGCCGGCATTCCACTTGCGGTCCTCGGCAGAGGCGTCGGTGAAGTATGACTCTTTCCACTCGGCATCGGGAATACGACCCGCGCCCTCACTCGGCAGATCGATACCGCAGGTCTTGCCTAGGCCCCAGCGACGAAAGACCTCCTGCAGGCCCTCGGGATGTTGCTCGTCATAAAAGAACGCCTTACCCATGTCGTAGAAGACGGGGTCGCACGAGTTGGCGATACCCGACTGCAGCGTCATGGTGCCGTGGCCAGACGTCAGCCAGCAGCGCTTGCCCCAAGCCTTGCCCAGACCCGTCCAATAACCCGTGCAGTTGGTTGTCTGCGTTGAAGTGTAGGTTCCAAACTCAAGACCGGCCAGTGCCGAGAGCGGCTTGATGGTCGAGGCCGACATGTACTG
>CABUSL010000088.1 GCA_902494295.1 uncultured Collinsella sp. | reverse complement strand
GGGTTCGTCGTTTGAGGGGAGCGTCTTGGCGTCAAGCGCGGAGGGGATAATTCCGATGGCTCCTGATCCGTTCCACTCCATTTCGAGAAGCGCCGGGTCGGCAAGAATGCGTTGCCTGCTTTGCGCGTGGGCATCGATTTCAATAGGGCCTGCCTCTATCCCTCGTGTAAGGCTGAGTGATCCGGCTGGCTTCTCGAAATGAGCGTCTGTGTCTTTGGTGCTGACGGCGTAGAACAGCAGGGACGCTTCTCCCGCCGCGATGGCATCGGTGTCGGCTTTGGTCAACCGCAACGATGCCGTGAATGAGAGGGTGGGCTGCGTGTCGTCTGCATTCGCGGCGGCGCAGCCCAGACATATACCGCCTCCTTTCTCGAAAAACGCACCGTCGAAGGCGACCTTCGCTCCGTTCGCCGAGTCATCGATCGAAGCGATGTCGATGTGCAGCTCTAAATTGCACGGATCGCCATCTGCGTCGAGCACAACCGAGCGCCACGTGCAGACGGCGTACCCCGCCTGGGAGCCGTTTGCCTTGTTCGAACGATTGATATCCACGACTATCGAACCGTCCGTATTACGACGAAGGCATCCCGAGGTTGAGATTGCAGCCTGTGCGATCGAAAAACGCTTGCACGCAATGGCGCTCGACGGATTTGGTGCGGAGCTTAGGGCTGCTGGTAAGGAGTCTGCCATGACGGGAGTCGCCCAAGCGGCGACAGGCGTTCCGGTTGCGAGCGCGCCGCAGAGTGCGACGACGGGCAAAAGGTTCTTCGATGCCATGGGGTCTCCTTAGCTAATTTAGTGCGGCCTGTCCGTGTTTTGTTTCTGGCTGCGTTTGATGTGCAGGCCGAGGCTGGCGGTTCCCGCGCCTGCTGCTGTGGCGCCTGCTGCCAAGAGCCATCGTCCATCGCCTGTCTGCGCCAATGGTTCCTCGCGGTCGCCGCGGTCGAGCCCCGAGAGGTCGACCGTCACTTGCGTGGCGGCCTGCGCCTGTTCTTGCTGGGCAAAGGCCATGGCTGGGCCAAACGCTAGGATGCTGACGGCGGCGGCCAGGGCGACGGCCTTATGCCGTGTGCGCACCGGGCTCGACCGTCCAGGTGATCGTTGCAACCTGATCGCCTTCGCCGGTTACGCGGAAGATGTCGCGCGTGACGCGGGCGACGTTTCCGCTTGTCTTGAGCTTAATTTTGTCCTTGCCGCCGGCAATGCCCTGGTAGCTCATGTCGAAGGCTGCGTTCTTGGAAAGATCGAGGCCCGTCCCCTGCATTGCGGCGCTGGCGTTCTGGAGTGCGCCGTCGGGGCCGACCTTAAAGTCGATGGAGTTCTGCACGGTTCCGGCCTTGGCGTCGGCAGCAATGGTCCAGGTGTTCATGGCGTCGATCTTCATGTTGGTGACATGGATGCCGTAGGCCGAATGATTATCGATGGTGGTCGCGTCTTCTGAGGGGCCCTGGAGCGTGCCGTCGGCCTTGGCGACGAAGGGAATAACCGTCGGAACTTTGAACTCAACGTTGTCGATCTCGGTCCTGACCATTACTTTCGTGGTTCCAACGCGCCCGGCCGCCATAGCTGGCGTCGGGGCAGCGCCCATTGCGAGCGCGAGCGCGAGCCCTGCGCCCACGACGAGCGCTCTGGCTCCGTTCATGTTCCTGGTGATGTCCATGGTCGTTCCTTTCTATTCGCCGCGGGCCGTCCCCGCGATGATTGGACGAATGCTGGTGAATTGCGTGCGGTGCCGCGTCGGCCGGAAAAGCTAGTTCTCGGCTTGCTCAACCCGCACCTTGACACGTGTCGGATTGCCGTGGCTGTCGAGGGTCTTGGCATCGAGTGCCTGGATCTCGATGTACGCCTCGCCTTCTTTGATGTCGCCGGCGGGGCACGTCTCGATTGTCTTGCCGGTCTCGACCACACCGGATTCGTACATGGTCTCGTCGTTTTGGATGACGCGGAATCGCTGGGGAAATTTATTGTCTTGGACGTTTTGCACGTTGACGCGCAGCTTGCCGTCCTCCTGCAGCTGAGCGACCGGCGCGACCGAAATCGTCATCATGTTGTCGCGGACGATAGCGTCGAGCTCATCTTGGATTTCCTGACGCGTTTTGCCCTCGGCCGTCGTAACCGAAGCGCCCGCCTCGGGTACGGGCTGCGACTGCCAAGCGTATAGTCCTACGGCGACAAGGGCGCAGACGATGGCCAAACAGGCAACGATGAGCTTCTTGCGACGACCCAGGCCTACAAAGTGGGGTGGCCTCTTCGCGCTCATGCGGCATCCTTGGTGGTATAGACGCGCGCAAAGGTGGACGGGTCCGCTCCAAAGAGCATGTGAAGCATCAGGCGGCGCGAGTAGATGAGCTCGTCAAAGTCGTGAGGGAGCTCGATGTCGTGGATACGCGCGATGTGGTGGGCGAGCGCCGAGAACGACTCGGGGTCGCAGATCACATCGGTGGTAACGTGGTAGACCGTCGTATCGGGGAATACCTCTTCGTCGAAAGGTAGGAGATGGGGATCGTCGTCGACTTCGATGGCGATGCCGTACTGGGGCCAGTAATATGCCATGGGAACCTCCCTGCTTCTGGGGCCAAAACTTCTATCGGTTTTGGCCGTCGACGCCGACCGTATCAGCCGCTACTTGACCAATTTCTGACCAAATGCTTGACGGATTGGCGTCTCCGCAGGTAAAAGGCGGCAAAAAATACTCCAACTTTTTTCGAGCGACAATCGCGCGGTCGGCGACGGCGGGGCCATATGTGTCAAAAGCATCGTCTGCCGAGGAAGCCTTGCCGTTCGCCGAATTGCACGAACGTAAAAATCGCCAATTATGGAGACGGTCTCGAACACGTCGACGAAACGATGCGGTAACATCTCCCTGCAAACACTGTAGTTAGCTAAAGGGGGAGTTCGCGTGTCTGCAACCATCAAACCCTTCACCGACGAGTTCGAAGAGTATGGTCGCGATGAGTCTCGCGCATCGGGCGAGGCCTCGAGCATCTCGTTTCCGACAACGGAAGACGAGGTCCGTGCCATTTTGGAAAAGCTCCATGCCGAGCGTGTCCCGGTAACGGTTCAGGGCGCCCGAACCGGCCTTGCCGCCGGTGCCGTGCCCCACGGCGGGCATATCCTCAATACTTCCCGTATGAATCGCTACTTGGGCCTTCGCCGCGATGAACAAGGCCAATTTCTGCTGCGCGTGGAGCCGGGCGTTGTGCTCTCGGAGCTGCGCAAGCAGCTGGGCAAGAAGGTACTGCCGGCCGCTGGCTGGGAGCAGGCATCGCTTAAGGCCTACGATGAGTTTCAAGATGCCCCCGAGCAGTTCTTTCCCACCGATCCCACCGAGGCATCTGCCTGTCTGGGTGGCATGGCGGCATGCAACGCCTCCGGCGCCCGCAGCTACGCTTACGGCCCCATGCGCCCGCATATCACGGGACTCCACGTCGCGCTGGCTGATGGCGATTTGCTTGAGCTTCAGCGCGGCGAGGTTTTTGCCCAGGACCGTCACCTGTCGCTCGTGACGGCAGAGGGCCACACACTCGAGCTCGATCTTCCTGGCTACACCATGCCCAAGACCAAAAATGCCTCGGGTTATTTTGTTGCGGACGATATGGACGCCATCGACCTCTTTATCGGCGCTTGTGGCACGCTCGGCGTTATCACTGAGCTCGAGATTGCCCTGCAAGCGGCACCTGCGGTCGTTTGGGGTGTGAGCTGCTTTTTCGATAGCGAAGACAAGGCCGTGTCCTTTACCGATTCCGTGCGTCCCGTGCTGTCCCATGCCGCCGCTATTGAGTATTTCGATGCTGGTGCTCTGGATATCCTGCGTCGCCAGCGCGAGCAGTCGACGGCGTTTGCCTCGCTGCCGGCGCTCGACAAAGAGGCCAAGGTCTGTGTCTACGTGGAGCTCGACTGCGATGACGAGGCCCAGGCGACCGAGGAACTGTACCACCTGGGATGGGTGCTCGAGTTTGCGGGTGGCCGCGACGATGCGACATGGGTCGCGCGCACCGAGGTTGATCGCGAGTGCCAGCGGTTCTTCCGACATGCGGTCCCCGAGAGCGTCAATATGCTTATCGACGAGCGTCGCCGCACGGATCCCACCATCACCAAACTGGGTTCGGACATGTCGGTGCCCAATGCACGCCTTGCCGATGTCGTGGCCCTCTATCGCCGCACACTGGCCGAAAGCGGGCTTGAATCTGCTGCCTGGGGGCACATCGGTAACAACCATCTGCATGTGAACATCCTGCCGCGCGATGCGCAGGACTACCGTCGCGGTGGCGAGCTGTTTGCCCAGTGGGCTGCGGAGGTAACGGCTATGGGCGGTGCCGTTTCTGCCGAGCACGGCGTCGGCAAGATCAAGGCGGGCTTCTTAGAGACGATGTACGGTCACGAGGCCATGGTCGAGTCGGCGCGGCTTAAACTCCAGCTCGATCCCGACGGGCAGCTGGGTCGCGGCAACCTGTTTTCGGAGAAGCTCTTGGATGAGCTCGTCCAGAAAGGGGGCGCGTGAAGATGAGCGATTTCCATATGGTGGTGTGCGTCAAGGCCGTGCCGGGCAGCACCGAGGTCAAGATGGACCCCAAGACCAATACCATCGTGCGCGATGGCAAGCAGGCGGTCATTAATCCCTTTGATGCGAGCGCTTTGGAATGCGCGCTGGCGCTGAAAGACGACTTTATCGGCTTTGGCATGGACGTGCGCGTGACGGTGGTGTCGATGGGCATCCCCGCGACCGAGTCGCTGCTGCGCGACTGCATCGCTCGAGGTGCCGACGACGCGCTGCTGCTGACCGATCGCGCCTTTGCAGGTGCCGATACCCTGGCAACCACCTACGCCCTCAAGTGCGGCATCGAGGCGCTCGACGAGGACTTCGACCTGCTCATCTGCGGCAAGATGGCGGTGGACGGCGATACGGCGCAAATCGGCCCCGAGCTGGCCGGTGCTTTTGAGATTCCCTGTGTGACCGACGTGAGCTGCGTGCAGAGCGCGGGCTTTACGACCTGTGGTTCACTGGCGCTTGTTCACGGCTGCGATGCCGGCGAGGAGACGGTCTATCTTGAGATGCCGTGTGCGATGACGACCGCCAAGGAGATCGGCCAGCTGCGTATGCCGAGCATTGCCGGTATTCGCGCGGCGGAGGAGGCGGACGTGCGCGTGGTCAGTGCCGCCGACGTGAACGCCGATCCCTCGCGTTGCGGCCTTGCCGGATCACCGACACAGGTCGTGCGATCGTTTGTGCCCGACCGCGACCAAACGTGCGAGGACGTTGACGGAACGGCGTCCGAGCAGGCGGCAAAACTTGCCAAGATTATCGAGGAGATGGCATAGATGAGCGGGCTGATTATCGATAGCGAAGCCTGTATCGGCTGCGGTCGCTGCGTTCGCGCCTGCGCCTCGGGCGGCATTGTGGTGGAGGGCGAGCGTCCCAACCGATGCGCCCACGTAACCGACGGCTGCATCCTATGCGGTGGGTGCGTCGACGCCTGCCCTGTCAACGCTATCTCGATCGAGCGTGATGAGGCCGCTGGTGCGGTGGACCTTGATGCATATCGAGACATTTGGGTATTCGCGCAGACCGACGAGCACGATACGGTGACTCCCGTTGCCTATGAGCTTGTGGGCAAGGGCCGCGAGCTTGCCGATGCTCGCGGCTGCCGTCTGGTGGCACTGGTCGGTATGGGTCCCGAGGGTTCTCTCGGCGACCTGGAGCATCTGGTTTGCGCGGGCGCCGACGAAGTCCTGGCCTGTCGCGACGAGCGCCTGCGCCAAAACGATGCGGAGGTCTATGCCCGCTTGATCTGCGATTTGGTAGCCGAACGCAAACCCGAGGCCATCCTATACGGTGCGACCGTTTTTGGCCGCGAACTGGCACCCGGCGTTGCCGTGCGCTTGCAGACGGGCCTTACGGCTGACTGCACCGTACTTTCGATGGATACAGAGACGGGACTGCTGCAACAGACGCGTCCGGCGTTTGGCGGCAACCTGATGGCCACCATCGTCTGCCCCAATCATCGTCCCCAGATGGCAACGGTTCGTCCCGGCATCTTTAAGGCGCCCGACTTTGACTACGACCGCTCCGGCACGATCACCCAGATATCGCTTGCGGATGATGCTAAGGCTCGTGTCGAGATCTCGATTCCCGCCGAGGAGTGGAGGCAGCAGGCCTCGATCGTCGATGCCGAGCGCTTGGTCGTGGTGGGCCGCGGCATTGGCTCCAAGAAGAATCTGCCCCTGATGCGAAGGCTCGCCGAGGCTCTGGGAGCCGAGCTTGGTTGCACGCGACCTGTCGTGGAGGCCGGCTGGTTGGAGTATCGCCATCAGATTGGCCAGACCGGCGTATCGGTTTCGCCCAAGCTTCTCGTGAGTATCGGTGTTTCGGGCGCCATCCAGCATCTTGCCGGCATCGGTGGGGCGGAGTGCATTATCGCCATCAACGAGGACCCGGATGCCCCCATTTTCGGTGCTGCCCAGTACAAGGTTGTTGGGGACGCCGTCGAGGTCGTCGAGGAGCTGCTGGCCCAGCTTGAGCGCTAAGCGCGCGCCAGCCAGTCGCGCATCTCGTCCTTTAGGCGGCTCCAGGTTGCCTGCGTGGCGGGGTCGGTAAAGGGCCGCGTAATGCCAAAGGGCGCGTCGAGCAGGCGGTGGATATCGCCCTGTTCGCGCGCCAGCGCGCGGCTTGCTGGATAGACGAGCTCAAACATAAAGCAGATGAGTCCCACCAGGTAGTCTGCGGGCTCGTTGCGTTCATCGCGTGCGACGCAGCGGTGCTCGTCAAAGGCGGCAAGTGTCGGCGACGAGAAACGGCTGGCGAGAAATGCGTCCTCATCCACCTTAAGGATGGTCTCGACGGTGCTGTCGGCGATGGTGCGCATAATGTCGATCTTGTCACCATCGCGCACGATATCGCAGAAGCTCCGCGTGCGCTCGTCGAGCTGCGCGGGTAGACGGAAATCGCTGTGATAGGCAATGCTTGCTCGGATGAGCTCATCTTCTGCCGGGTCATCGATAAAGTCGCGGATGCTCGTTACGGCGGGTGCATCGGCGGGATTCTCGCCAAAGAGGACCTCGATGCCCAGTGCCGCATGGCTCATGCTCTCGGCGTCCTTAAAGGTGTCCCAGCGCCGCAGTTGTTCAAAGCGGCCCATATCGTGTAGCAGGCCGCAAAGCCATGCCAGGTCAATATCTTCTGACGACCAGCCCTGCTCGCGCGCTACGGCATCGCATGCCTCGGCCACGTAGTACGTATGCTCGATTTTGAGCGCGATGCGTGGGTTGGTGGCGTCGTAGGCATCGGTGTAGCTTTTGAAGGCCGCGCGCGCCCGGTCTCGATCGATAGCTGTCATAATGACTTCCTAAAAAGTTGTGTCTTTCTGTGTCTTTCGATCCGGTGGCAATTGTAGGTGAACTCGGTTGCTGCCGGGCGATGATTCTGCCATGTCGTTGAATGCGGCTCGGAAAGCTTGTCGGGACGAGGAACGCCATGGTGCTCAAAATCGTTAAAACCGTCTGGCCAGTGATGCTTACCTATGTTGCAATAGGCGCGCCGTGCGGAATGATCATGGGGCAGACGGGAATGGAGCCCTGGATGGTCTTTGCCCTGAGCAGCACGTTTGTGACGGGCAGCGGCCAGTTTATGATCTGCAATCTTTGGCTGGCGGGTGTACCGGCACCTTCGATTATCGCGAGCGTTGCCGCCATCTCCTCGCGTTTTGCGCTTTACTCGGCATCGATCGCGCCGCATCTGACGGGTGCCTCGAAGCGTCAGACGCTGGCTGTTGCCGCGACACTTACCGAGGAGGCATATGGCATCTCGCTTGCCAAGTTGGTTGAAGGGGAGGATTGGGGCCCGCGCGAGTCCTTTGTGCTCAACGTGATCCTCATCGCAACATGGGGCGTTTCGTGTACGATGGGCGCCATCGTCGGCGCCGTTGTCGATGTTCCCACCGCCATTGCAGCTTTTGTCTGCACCTCACTCTTTATCTGCCTGCTCTTTTCGCAGCGGCTGTCGCGCGGCAACGTTGTCGCGGCGGTTTCGGGCGCGGTGTCCGTCGCCGTATGCAAGTTCTTGGGCCTCACGAATATTGCCGTGCCGGCAAGCGTCGTGGCCGGCATTGCCATTGCGTTGGCGTGCGATGCTGTATTTGACGGAAGAGGTGCCCGCGATGCCCGTTAACGAGTTCTTGGTTCTGTGGCTGTCGTCGTGGGCTGCTATCGCGTTCTTTCGCATCGCGCCGGCGTTCGCCTTGCGCGGGCGGACCCTGTCGCCCCGCATTACCGAGGCCCTGGGCTATATCCCGCCCGCTGCCTTTGCCGCGCTGGTCGCCAACGACTTGGTGAGCCCCGGCGCGTTCGACGCGGGACTCTGGCCTGCCTTGGTTCCCTGGATTGCGGCCGCCGGCGTCGTGGCCGTGGCGGTCAAGACAAAATCGATGCTGTGGTGCTGCGTCTCGGGCATCGTGCTCTATATCGTCTTGAGTCTTATATAGGGGGTGGCGTCGCGGGCGCCGAATCTCGTTCCATCCCAACTTGTCGAATTTTTCACCGAGCTTGTCTATCTCTTCTGGTACCATGGTCAAACTTTACTGTAGCAAAGCGTGACGTGGGCTTTTGTATCCCGTCAGCGGAAATGGGGGTTTCATGGCACAGGAAGCAACCGCCAACGAGCAAAAGAAATTCAAGGTCCCGCGCATCCCGGGCGACATCATGATCTATCCCATGATCGTCGGTCTTTTGCTCAACACCTTCTGCCCGCAGGTTTTTGAGATCGGCGGCTTCTTTACGGCTGCCTGCCGCGGTGGCTCCAATACCATCGTCGCCGCGATCCTGCTGTTTGTGGGCGCCGGCATCAGCTTTAAGTCCACGCCGGGCGCCATCAAGACCGGCATCGTCGTGCTGATCCCCAAGCTGGTCGTCGCAGCGGCTCTCGGCCTGGGCGTGGCATATTTCTTTAACGACAACTTCCTGGGTCTGAGCTCCGTGTCTATCATCGGCGGCATCACGTTTTGCAACATGGCGCTCTATACGGGCATCATGGGCGAGTTCGGCGATGAGTCCGAGCAGGGCGCCGTCGGTATCCTGTTCTTTACGGCTGGCC
>CABUSL010000087.1 GCA_902494295.1 uncultured Collinsella sp. | reverse complement strand
CTCGGCAAACGTAGGTGCCAGCAGCACGGCACGTCCGTGGCAGCCAACAAGGTCGGCAAGCAGCGCCGACTCGGCATCACTCAAATCCGTGCCGGCATTGGTGGTATAGATTCGAACAGGCATGGTCCTCCGCTCAAACTGTTCGCAATAATCAATGCATCCATCCTACCCGCCCAAGCGGACACATTGCCACCGCAGCTCCATCTTTTGGTACAAAGCAACCTGACCCCAACGCACCAGCCGATTGCGGGCATATAAAAACCGCCCCCGGAGGGACGGTTCTTCGTAATTCAATGTTGTCGCTGGCCTACTCGCCATCCTCCAACTTAATGAGGATCTTGCGGTAGCCACCGTACTCGCCGTTCAGCGCCTTTGAAACGCGGCTCACCGTGGTGGACGAAGCGCCGGTGCGGGCCTGAACCTCAACATAAGGCTCGCCCTCGTCCAAATAGCGCGCAACCTGCAAACGCTGAGAAAGGTCGCAAATCTCGCGCGGCGTGCAGATATCGGTCAAAAACGCTTGGATATCCTTCTCGTCGTCCAAAAGGCTAAATGCGTGGACCAGCTGCTTGACATCAGGCTTGTCAAACATGTTCTCGATATTCATCGATCACCGCCAAACCCGCCAAAAGGCATCGAAGTTGATACTGACATCGGGCATCGTTCACCCGTTCTATGCAATAGGGCAACGCCTGTGGCTTTTGCCCGTAGCAGTGTAGCACACCACCAAACTAAAGCGACAAGACTCTCTGCCAGCGGCGCGTTTTTCAGGACGAACGCCGTTTAGAAACCATATGCGCACGTAAGCTCCACGAATATTTGAGACAATGGGCGCCCAAACACCGCGGCGCGCCCGCGCAACCATCCAGGTCGCCGCCGTAAGCCGCTTCACGCGACGCCAGCAATCCCGGCGCAAGAAAGGATTCACGCCATGCGCTTTATGCTTAACTGGCTCTTCACCTCGATCGCCATCGCGATCGCCACGTTCCTCGTCCCCGGTATCCAACCCTTCGGCTTTGCCGAGACCTGGGTCTGCTTTGCCTTTGTGGGACTGTTCCTGAACATTGTCGATTCGCTCGTCAAGCCGTTCCTGACCGTCATCTCACTGCCGCTCACTATTATTACGCTTGGTGTTTTTCAGCTCGTAGTCAACAGCTTTATGCTCGAGCTGGCCAGCTACCTGTCGGTCAATCTGCTGGGCGCGGGCATCTCCATCGCCAGCTTTGGATCGGCCTTTATGGGCAGTATCCTGGTATCCATCACGCGCAGCATCCTCGACAGCATCGCCGAGGACTAAAACGGCCATTCCGGCCGTGCCCGTCTCAACAGCCCAAAACGAAGGCCGCCCATCGCAAAAATGGGCGGCCTTCTTATTTGTCAAGTCTCAAAGGGCGAGAGAATCTACCATTTCTACCCCGTCCCCAAATGGCAGGTGTGGGTTAGATGACGTAGTCGTAGCCATGGTTGGGAGCGACAAGTTGATCGAGTGTCACACCGTCGAGGTAGTCGTTGATGAGCTTGTCCAGGTTCTTCCACACGTCGAGCGTGGGGCACTCATCCGAGCGTGAGCAGCCCTTGCAGTCGCCATCCAGGCATGCAACCGGTGCCAGACTGCCCTCGGTCAGGCGCAGGATCTCGCCCACCGTGTACTGCTCGGGCGGGCGCGTGAGCACGTAGCCGCCGCCCTTGCCGCGCATGCCCGAAAGCATGTTGGCGCGCACGAGCGTAGCCAAGATGTTCTCGAGATATTTCTCGGAAATCCCCTGTCGCGCCGCGATCTCTTTGAGCGGGATGCGACCGGCCGCCTGGTGCTCGGCCAGATCGACCATAACGCGCAGGGCATATCTGCCCTTTGTAGAAACCAACATGTATAGTGCTGCCTTTCGGTCATTTAGTCCGTAGAAATTCTAGCCGAAAAATTGGTTTTGAAAATACCCGTTCCGGTCAAGATGGTTAATCAGCTCGTAATAATCTTCTATTTCCTATTGCATTACTAGGCTTTAGTGTCTAGTATGCTTCCCAACAGCTAAACGAACAACCTATAAGGTTTATGGGTTTAGCTGCTACACGCACCGTGAAACCACACGGCAACCAGCAACTTGAACACTTTGGAGGTTCACCATGAGCAAGGTTTACACGTCCATCGATCAGCTTATCGGCCACACCCCGCTCCTGGAGCTCACTCACTTTGAGGCCGACGAGGACCTCAAGGCTCGTGTGCTCGTCAAACTCGAATACTTCAACCCCGCCGGGTCAGTTAAAGACCGCGTCGCCAAGAACATGATTGACGAGGCCGAGAAGGCAGGCAAGCTCGTGCGCGGCGGCGACTACACCATCATCGAGCCCACGAGCGGCAACACCGGCGTCGGCATCGCCTCGGTGGCGGCCGCCCGCGGCTACAAGGTGATCATCACCATGCCCGAGACCATGTCCGTCGAGCGCCGCAAGCTGATGCAGGCATACGGTGCGCAGCTCGTGCTCACCGACGGCTCCAAGGGCATGAAGGGCGCTATCGCCAAGGCAGAGGAACTGCAGAAGGAGACTCCCAACAGCATCATCGCCGGCCAGTTTGTGAACCCCGCCAACCCCGCCATCCACAAGGCCACGACCGGCCCCGAGATCTGGGACGACACCGACGGCAAGGTCGACATCTTCGTCGCCGGCGTCGGCACCGGTGGTACCGTGACCGGCGTGGGCGAGTTCCTCAAGGAGCAGAACCCCGAGATTAAGGTCGTCGCCGTCGAGCCCGCCACCTCCCCGGTGCTCTCCAAGGGCCAGGCCGGCCCGCACAAGATCCAGGGCATCGGCGCCGGCTTTGTGCCCGACGTCCTCGACACCCGGGTCTACGACGAGATCATCCCCGTCGAGAACGACAACGCCTTTGCCACCGGCCGCGCCGTGGGCCACAAGGAGGGTGTGCTCGTGGGCATTTCGTCCGGTGCCGCCGTGTGGGCCGCGCTGCAGCTGGCCAAGCGCCCCGAAAACGAGGGCAAGACCATCGTGGCCCTGCTTGCCGACACCGGCGAGCGCTACCTGTCCACGGCACTGTTCCAGGACTAAGGGCCCGTCACTTGTCGATAGGCCCATGGCATGCCGGCCTATCCTCTCTTCTGGCTGCCTGAGCCCATCTCGTTAGGGTGTCCCACGAGACGTCCGAACTTGCTACAATGTCTGCGGCGCGGAACCAGCCTCCCGCGCCGCTTTTCTTTTTTGGCCACATGCCACCAAGGAGAACCTCCCCATGCACAACAAGCGCGTGCTCGTCGCCATGAGCGGCGGCGTCGATTCTAGCGTGACCGCGTACCTGCTCAAAAGCCAGGGCTACGAATGCGTCGGCGCCACCATGCGCCTCACCTGCCCCGCGCCCGACCCCGCCACGGGCACGAGTAAGGTCGACCGCGACATCGCCGATGCAAAGGCCGTCGCCGAGCGCCTGGGGATACCCCACCATGTGCTCGACCTGCAGCAGACCTTCGACCACAGTGTTATCGAGCGTTTTGTGAACGCCTACCAGGAGGGGCTGACGCCCAACCCGTGCATCATCTGCAACCGCCACATTAAGTTTGGCGCGTTGCTCGATGCGGCGCTGGACATGGGCTGCGACTACATCGCAACGGGACATTACGCCAAAACGAGCCAGGCGCCCGACGGCACCTGGCAGCTGCATCGCGGCGAGGACCCCAAAAAGGACCAGAGTTACTTTTTGTATTCGCTCACGCAAGAGCGCCTGGCACGCACAATCTTTCCGCTGGCAGGCCTGAACAAGGAGCGCGACGTGCGCCGCATTGCCGCCGAGCAGGACTTCATCAACGCCAAGAAGGCCGAAAGCGAGGACATCTGCTTTATTCCAGACGGTGACTACGCGGGCTATATCGAGCGCCGCTGCGGACATCCCGCTGCACCGGGCGACATTGTGTGGCGCGACGGCAGCGTGGTCGGACGCCATAACGGCGCGTTGCGCTATACCATCGGCCAGCGCAAGGGCTTGGGCGTCGCGATGGCGCATCCCGTGTATGTGACGGGCGTCGATGCCGCCAACAACACCGTGCATCTGGGCGAGGCCGAGGACCTAACGGCCACAGCACTCACGGCCGACGACTGGATCTGGAGCGCGCCGGACGCACGCATGGAGGCCGAGCTCGATGCCGGCGGCATTCGCGTAGGCGCCAAGTACCGCTACCGTCAGAAAGACCAGGCAGCGACCCTTACGCGTGACGAAGACGGGCAAATGCTGCTAACTTTTGACGAGCCACAACGAGCCATCGCCCCCGGACAGGCCGTTGTGGTCTACCGCGGCGACGTCGTCCTGGGCGGCGGCACCGTGACCGGCGCACTTAAGTAGCCCCATCCCCTTCATAAATTGCGGTGAAATAGGGACTGTTTAAGCGTTTAAAACCGCCAAACAGTCCCTATTTCACCGCAACTTAGAGAGGACGGCCTCGGTCGGTACTGCCGTATCAGCCGAGGCCGCTGCATCGCTAGCGCTGTACGTAGGCGCGGACGAGCTCGAAGGTGTTGCGCACGCCGTCGATGTGGCTGCGCTCGTAGTTGTGGCTCGCGTACACGCCGGGGCCGATCAGACCATGGCGAATGTCGTAGCCGGCCGAGAGCGTGGCCTCAACGTCCGAGCCGTAATGCGGGTACACGTCGATGGCGTAATCGAGCTCAAGCTCGCGCGCGATATTGGACAGCGTGGTCACCAGATCGTAGTTGTAGGGGCCGCCCGAATCCTTGGCGCAAATCGACACCATGCGCTCGGTGCAGCCCAGGTCGTCGCCCACGCAGCCCATGTCCACGCTGATCATCTCGCGCGTGTCGGCCGGCACAAAGGCACCGCCATGGCCGACCTCCTCGTACACGGTAAAGAGCAGCGAAACCTTACGCGAAAGCGTCACCTCGCCAGCGGCGACGGCACGCGCCAAGCCCAGCAAAATGGCGGCCGAAAGCTTGTCGTCCAGGAAGCGGCTCTTAATGTAGCCACTCTCCGTCACCGTCGTGCGAGGGTCCATAGCGATGATGTCGCCAGTCTGAATACCCAGCTCGAGCACATCGTCCTTGCTGTCGACGTTCTCGTCGAGCAGGATCTCCATGTTCTTCTCGATAGTCTTGACCGGCTCGTCGGCCACGTGCGCCGAAGGCTCGGTATTGAGGACCACACCCGTGTACACATTGCCGTCGCGCGTGTAGACGGTGCAGTTCTCGCCATCGGCCGTAGACCACTGATGCCCGCCGATCGTCGTGGGGCGCAGACGACCATTGTCCTTGATAGAGCGCACCATAGCGCCCAGGGTATCGACATGGCTCGCCAACACGAGCGGCTCACCCTCACCACCAAGCTCAACGAGCACGTTGCCCTTATTAGAACGCTCAGGCCCAAACCCCATATCGCGCAATGTTTCCATTAGATAATCAGTCGCCGCACGGGTATAGCCGGTAGGCGAAGCAATCGAGGTAAGCGCCTTCAGCTGGTCAGTAATATAGGAGAGCATAGAATCCATCTTGGACACCAAAGTCACCCTTTCATATCGAATTAAACCCACAGCAACAATACCACCACGCACAATTATTTACCTAGCGAGACAACCCATCGAGCTTCTCAGAGCAGCGCCCGTCACGATAACGAGCCGGCGGCCCCTGCCCGTTAGCCCCAGAATCTTTCCGCAGGACAGAAGGAGGCCCCGCCGCACGTAGTGCGCAACGGGGCCTCCGACATGTCCGAGGACGATTCTGGGGCTAACGGGCAGGGGCCCGCCGAACCAAGTTAGGCAGCCGGGCAGATCTTCTTGAAGAGCTCGATGACGTCGTCGAGCGTTGCCTCGCGCGGGTTACCCGGGAAGCAGGCGTCGGCCATGGCGTCCTTGGCCAGGACCTCGATCTCGTCAGCCTTCATGGCCTCACAGACGTGCGGGATGTTCACGTCGGCGGAAAGCTGCTTGACGGCGGCGATGGCGGCATCGGCGGCCTCGGCGGTGCTCATGCCCGTGGTGTCAACGCCCATGGCGACGGCAACCTTGGCCAGGCGCTCAGCGCAAACCGGCTTGTTGAACTCCATGGCGATCGGCAGCAGCATGGCGCAAGCGACGCCGTGCGGGGTGTCGTAGTGAGCGGACAGGGTGTGAGCCATGGCGTGGTCGATGCCCAGGCCAACGTTGGAGAAGCCCATGCCGGCGACATACTGGCCAAGGGCCATGCCCTCGCGGCCGGAGCCGGGCTGACCGGACTTGGCCTCGGCGACGGAGTCGCGCAGGTTCTCGCTGATCAGCTTAATAGCCTCAAAGTGGAACATGTCGGAGAGCTCCCAAGCGCCCTTGGTGGTATAGCCCTCGATGGCGTGGGTCAGAGCGTCCATGCCGGTGGAAGCGGTCAGGCCGGCGGGCATGGAAGCCATCATATCGGGGTCGACGACGGCGACCTCGGGGGCGTCGTTGGTGTCGACGCACACGAACTTGCGGACCTTCTCGGGGTCTGTGATGACGTAGTTGATGGTCACCTCGGCAGCGGTACCGGCGGTCGTCGGCACGGCGATGGTGAACACGGCATGGTTCTTGGTGGGAGCAACGCCCTCGAGGCTGCGGACATCGGCGAACTCGGGGTTGTTGATGATGATGCCGATGGCCTTGGCGGTGTCCATGGAGGAGCCACCACCGATGGTCACGATAGCGTCAGCCTCGGCGGCCTTGAAGGCCTCGACGCCGTCCTTGACGTTCTGGATAGTGGGGTTGGGCTTAATCTCGGAGTAGAGGCTCCAAGCGATGCCGGCGGCGTCGAGCTCGTCGGTCACCTTAGCGGTAACGCCAAACTTAACCAAATCGGGGTCGGAGCAGACGAAGATCTTCTTGTAGCCGCGACGCTGGAGCTCGCCGGGGATCTCCTTGATGGCGCCGGAACCATGATAAGAGATGGTATTGAGAACGAAACGATTAGCCATTGATAGCCTCCCATCGTGTGCGGGGCATCCATTACGCCCCACGCTATGAGTCCCATCCTAACGCTTTTGAAACAAAAACGCGTGAGAACATCAAAAGTGTTAAAGCGTTTCAACAGATGATGAAAAATATTGCGGCAAAGGGACAGCCCCTTTGCCGCATTCGGTTACTTTCGGCAGCCCTCTTTCCAAGCCTCGGCCGCAACCTTCCAGCGTAAGCGCAAGTCGCGCTCGCGGTCGATGAACATGATGGCAAACGCGACAAACAGCAGCAAGCTCGCCACGACGATGGCGTGCAGGCCCATGCGCTCAATACACCAGTTGCCCAACACGGCGCCAAACACAAAGGTAAAGATCACGCCAAAGTACAGCAGGCCGTTTTCCAAAAAGCCGCGCCTGTGGGTGATGATGTAATCGTCCACGTTTTGCAGCGCGTTGCGCAAGTTGCCGATGCACATGGTCGTAGCGATGCCGTGACCGTGGATCTTGCGGAAGCTCTCAACTTGCATACCGCAGGCAAACGAGGTGAGGCAGTTGGCGAGCAGGTTGAAATTGCCGCCGGGGATAAAGCTCACGCCCAGCAAGATAACGGCTTCAAAGAACACCGTCACTTGGCGCCAGTGAATCACGCTGCCAAACCGCTCGTGTACCAGATCGGCAAGCATAATGCCCACGGCAAACGACACCACGGGGAAGAAATAGCGTCCCGCAAGTGCCCAGTTGCCCTCCGAGATGCTCACGCCCACGAGCAGGATGTTGCCTGTCTGCGCGTTGGCGAAAACATGATCGCGCCCAATGTACGAATAGACGTCCATAAAGCCACCGGCGAGCGCCAAGATAATGCCCAGCTCGATGGACTCCGATATCTGTTTGGCACGCTGCATCGTCGTGCATCCTCCTTGTTGACGACTCTCTCGTGCGTTGGCGGAAACATAGCCGCCGTTCATACTGTAACCCATTGACAACATGGCGTGCGCGCGAGACGGGTTCTCCAACGCGCAGATACACAGTCTGGAAACAAACGATCCCCGCATCGACGCGCCGATCCCCAGCTCATGTACTCCCCCAGTCTTTTTAGCCCCGTCCCAAAAAGACTGGTTACAATTACGTGCAGCATACAGACACCGGGAGGGATCGTGGCAAAAAAGCCTCAGCACGCTCAGAACAACCAGCGCAGTCAACAGGGCAAACAGGGCCAGCAGCAAAAGCGTGGCGGTAAGGCGCAGGCCACGGTCGCCCGCACCAAGCATTCCCAAGCGACGCGCGCCCGCCCCTGGCGACCGGGCCGCGATAAGTTCCTCCCCGTCAGCCGCGCCGACATGGATGCGCGCGGCTGGGACCAGTGCGACTTTGTCTACATCTGCGGCGACGCCTACGTGGACCATCCCAGCTTTGGTATGGCCATCGTCAGCCGCGTACTCGACGCACACGGCTACAAGGTGGGCATCATCTGCCAGCCCGATTGGACCGACCCCGCCAGCATCACCGTGCTCGGCGAGCCGCGCCTGGGCTTTCTCGTCAGTGCCGGCAACATGGACTCCATGGTCAACCACTATTCGGTGACCAAGCACCGCCGCCACACCGACGCCTACACTCCCGGTGGCGAGGAGGGGCACCGTCCCAACCGAGCTGTCACGGTCTACGGCAACCTCATCCGCCAGACGTTCAAGGACGCCCCCATCATCATCGGCGGCATCGAGGCGAGCCTGCGCCGCCTGGCCCACTACGACTACTGGCAGGACAAGCTCAAGCGCTCGGTACTGCTCGACTCGGGCGCCGACATCCTCATCTACGGCATGGGCGAGCACGCGATCGTCGAGATCGCCGACGCGCTCGACGCGGGACTGCCCGTCGATCAGATCACCTATATCAACGGCACCGTCTACCGCACAGGCTCGCTCGACGAGGTCTACGACTACGATCTGCTGCCCAGCTGGGACGACCTTACCGCCGACAAGCTCAACTACGCGCGCAGCTTTAACGTGCAGCAACAGAATATGGACCCCATCACCGGGCATCGCCTGGTAGAGCCCTACCCCAACAGCGTCTATGTGGTGCAAAACCCGCCGTCGGCGACGCTCACTACCGATGAGATGGACGAGGTGGCCGAACTCCCCTACGCACGCGACTGGCATCCCGACTACGACGCGGCGGGCGGCGTGCCGGCCTTTGCCGAGATCAAGTTTTCCATTAGCTCCAACCGCGGCTGTTTTGGCGAGTG
>CABUSL010000086.1 GCA_902494295.1 uncultured Collinsella sp. | reverse complement strand
GGGCGGGAATCGCGCACTCCATATTTTGTTCACAAATGAATAGATCCCTCAGTCGCGTCACTGAGGTTAAAACTGAAGCATTGGCTTCTGATATTGGCGATGACCAGCTGTTTTATGAGTATTGAGACATCGGTCATCTCTGGAGCGCTACTTTACTCCAAAGGCATCAGCTATTTGTTACCCATCGGTAAAAGGCGGGTTTTGTTCGCCAAGCGTTCTTATATATAGATAGATACGGGTTCGAACCCGTGCACCGGCAACAAAAAAGACGGCCAACCGAAGTTGACCGTCTCAACAATCTTTGGGTGGGCCGTCAGGGGTTCAGCCTGCTTCGCAGGCGGCCGCTGCGGCGCTTTCGCGCCTTGCGCGCTGCGCTGGCAAACGCTCACGCGTTTACTCAGCTCCGCGCCCTTTCGGGTTCGAACCCGTGCCGCGGTAACAAAAAAGCGGCCGGCATCCGCCAGTCGCTTTTCTATTCTATGGTGGGCCGTCAGGGGTTCGAACCCTGGACCTTGGGATTAAAAGTCCCCTGCTCTGCCAGCTGAGCTAACGGCCCGCGGGTGGCATTGTACCACGGTCTGGGACTATTCCCAACTCCATTGGCCGTTCTGGAAAATCACAACTTCACGTCCATCAGGCGTAATGCCCGTAATATCGATGTCGTCCGTGCCGATCATAAAATCGACGTGCGCGCTCGAAACGTTAACGCCATGCTCCAGGAGCTCCTCTTTGGACATATCATATCCACCCTCGATGCACTCGGGGAAGCCGACTCCCAACGCAAGATGACAGCTGGCGTTCTCGTCATAGAGCGTGTCATAGAACAGAACGCCGCTTTCGCGGATCGGAGTGTTCTTGGAAATGAGCGCGGCCTCGCCCAGATGAGCGGCACCTTCATCGGTGTCAATAATGCTCGCAAGCGTCGCCTTGCCCACACGGGCATCGTAGTCCACTACGCGGCCGGCCTCGAACTTAATCCAAAAATCGTCAACCTTGTTACCGTGGTGAATGAGCGGCATAGCCGAATACACGATACCGTCGGCACGCATACGATTAGGCGAGGTGAAAACCTCCTCGGTGGGAATGTTGGGGAAGAAGGGGTGCCCATCGGGCGTCCTGCCCTTGCCACCGGCCCACTCGTGACCCTTCGTCATGCCAATCGTCAGATCGGTTCCATTTGCCGAGGTGTAATGCAGCCGGTCAAAACGATTGTCGTTCAGGAAGCGTAAGTTCTTTTCGAACGCCGCGTCATGAAGCTCCCAGTCGCTCTCCGGGTCCTGGCCATCGGCGCGAGCGGTGTGCAGAATCGCATTCCACAGCTTATAGATTGCAACCTCATCGGCGTCTCCCGGGAACACCTCGCGCGCCCAAGCCACGACCGGAGCGCCGGCGATACACCATGGGTTGATGTTGTAGTCCAGTCCACGGCGGAAGACCTTGCACTGCGTGTTCCTTGCCTTAGAAGCTGCAGCGGGCTTGGCGGGATCGATACCCTTGAGAGCCGCAGGATCCGCACCCTCGATAAAGATAAAGCAGGCACCATCCTGGGCCAGGGAATCAAGCTGCAGGCGCTTCCACTCGGGTGTCTGCTCAAAATAGCTTTTCTCGACATGCTCGTACGTGAGCCTCGTCACGGCATCATCGGCCCAAATGACCGTCACGTGGCCGGCGCCGGCAGCATAGGCCTCCGCGACCACCACGCGCGCAAACGGCGCGCACTCGACCGGAGACTGAACGACGACCTCCTGGCCGGGCTTGACGTTTACGCCCTTGCGGACGACCAGGCGCGCGTAGTTTTTAATCTTGGGCTCCAGGGCCTTCATGCCCTCCAGAGCCTCTTCGACCGTCAGGGCAGCTCGAATCATGTGCCACTCCATCTATCTATAGAACAGTAGAAAGGCGCGCCGCAAAAACGACGCGCCTTATATCTTAGCGATATGTATGGATACAAACGCTACTTCTTCTTGGAGTCCTTCTTATCCTCCTCGGCAGCCGAGCGTTCGATAAGAGCGTTGAGCTTGTTCTCGGACATGCCCTCGGCCTGCGCGCGGTACATGTTGCGCAGGGGACGAATACGAACGAAGTCGTAGATAAAATCACCCAGAATGATGACATAGGACAAAACGATGCCGACCATCTGGACGGGACTGGACACCGTGCCGCCGGGAGCGAAGTAGAGCGAAGCCCAAATTGCCACGACGAGTACCATGCCGATGGCGAGCACGGCCCACCAGATACGACGGCGCTTGGTGTAGTCCTCGTCCTGCTTGAGGAGAATATTCGACACCGTGTAGATACGATCCTCGCGAGCACGCTGTTTGGCCTTGCGGGCGCGCTTCTCCTCCTTGGAAAGGCCTTCCAGGTTTTCACCCTTCTCGAGCTCTTTGCGGCGAGCTTTAGACGAAGCCGGCACGACGCGAACGGAGCTCGCTGCCTGGCGGGCGGGTTTAGCAGATGCGGCGGACTTGCGCGCAACCCCGGTAACCTCGTGGGATTGCGTGCGCTTGTTCGTGGCGCTACGGGTACTCACTTATGCGTTCTCCTTCATGCTTGTGAACTGGGAGCCCGTGATGATCTGGAAGGCCTCGCGATAGCGCTCGGACGTGCCATCGATGACCTCGGCGGGCAGGTGCGGGGTCTCCCCCGTCATATCCCAGTTGGCCTTGAGCCAATTGCGGACGAATTGCTTGTCGTAGCTGGGCTGAATCTTGCCCTCCTCGTAGCTGGCGGCAGGCCAGAAACGGCTGGAGTCGGGCGTGAGGCACTCGTCGATCAGCGTAACCTTGCCATCGATGACACCGAACTCGAACTTGGTGTCGGCGATGATGATGCCACGGGTCGCTGCATACTCGGCAGCAGCCTTGTAAATCTTGAGGGACAGGTCGCGAATCTGCGCGGCGATGTCCTCACCCACGATCTCGCAGCAACGCTCGAACGAAATGTTCTCGTCGTGGTCGCCGATCTCGGCCTTCGTGGACGGCGTGAACAGCGGCTCGGGAAGCTTGGAGGCCTCGGTCAGACCCTCGGGCAGCTGAATGCCGCAGACGGTGCCGTTCTCGTCATAGGTCTTCTTGCCCGAACCGGTCAGATAGCCGCGGACGATGCACTCGATAGGAATCGTCTGGGCCTTCTTGACCAGCATGGCGCGGCCTGCGAGGTAGTCACGATACTCGGCAAACTCCTCGGGGAAATCCGCCGGATCGATGGAAACGAGGTGGTTGGGAACGATATCGGCAAACTTATCGAACCAGAATGCCGAGATGCGGTTGAGCACCTCTCCCTTAAACGGAATCTCGTCGGGAAGAATGAAGTCGAACGCAGAAATGCGGTCGGTGGCGACCATCAGCAGGTTTTCACCGGCATCATAGATATCACGAACCTTGCCACGGGAATCCGGACGACGCTCCATCGTTGTCACGTGAGTCACTCCTTACCTAAATACGACAGAAATGCGGGTTCTTTCCCGCATGTTTTCGCAAACTCGGAGCGGCAGGGACGAAACCCCTCCTTCACCGAATAGCGAAAAGCTAGTGCTCCATTGTAGTAGATGCCGCGTCCGCCGTGTGCTCGCGAGGCAGATGAATTGTAAAAGTCGTACCCTTTCCAAGCTCCGACTCCACGGATATGTAGCCATGGTGACGCTCGACGATCTGCTTGGTCACGGCGAGGCCAACGCCCAGGCCGCCAGCTTCGCGGGCGCGGCTGGCATCGGCGCGCCAAAACCGCCCGAAGATGCGCGACAGATCGTCCTTGGCAATACCGATACCCGTATCCGAAACGACAATACTGACATGTTTGCGGTCACTGAGCACCGACACCACAACCCAACCGCCCTCGGGGGTGTAGCGCATGGCGTTGCTCATGAGGTTGATGACGCATTGCGTGATCATGTCGGGATCGGCTTCGACGACATCGTCGTGCCCCTGGGTTTCATCTGCAAAGCGAAGACGAAGGTCACGGTCGGCAAACAGACGCTCCTGGCCGTTCACAATCGATCGCACGAACGGAACCATGTCCACCGGCTCAAGGTTGAGCGGAGCCGTGCTGTTTTCCATGCGCGACAGGTCGAGCATCTGCTGTACCAGACGAGCCAAGCGACGCGTCTCGGAAGCGACCGTCTCCAGGTGTTCGTCGTCGGTGGGATACACACCGTCCTGCATGGCCTCGACCGTTGCAAGCATGGCCATGAGCGGCGTGCGCAGCTCGTGTGCAACGTCTGAGGTCAGGCGCTTCTCGTGTTTCATATCCTTCTCGAGCGAAGTGGCCATCTCATCGAAGGTCTCTCCCAGCTGATCGATTTCGTCATCGCCGCGCAAGCCCGTACGAGCGGACAAATCGCCGTCGCGAATCTGCTTGGCGGTGCTGGTAATACGATGAATCGGCTTGGTGAGCATGCGCGACACGAACGATCCGATAACAACCGAGATGCAGACCGCAACAACCGCGGCAAGGGCCATGGCGTTAAAGGTCTTCTCCCTAAACGCAGAATCTGCCTTGGTGAGCAGGGCGTCGGAGCCGATGGCCCATAGCTTTACCTGTCCGACATGTTCGCCAGAGGACGTAACGATTTCGACGTTGGCAACGCTATCGGAGTCGGTGGGCGCTGACGAGACCGGGCTATGCGAGGCCTTTTTACCGCTCGAGCTGCTCGACGGCGATTCGCTCTCGCGTACATCGGCGGTCGCGCTTGCCGAGGGCCAGGAATCGTCATAAACGATCACGCCCTTTTTATTGACGACCTGCATACCCAGATCGTCGGAAACCAAACTCGACGTTGCAACCGTGCGCAGTTCCCCCGCGGTCCAAGAGCCGTTTTCCTCATATGAGGTTGCCAACTTCTCGGCAGCGGAATTTGCGATTTCGACGATATTGGAGCGCGTGTAATCCGAAAAGACCGTGCCCCACACAACAGAGACAACGCCCACCAGCACCAATACCGTCATGAGCGATGTCAGAGCAAAAGCAAGTGCCATGCGCGAGGGATAGCTCATCGTTGGCCGTGAATCGGAACGAGGCGTGTTCCAACTAGCCTTGGAACCCGCCTCGCTCTCCTGCTTGTGCTTTTGTCCGATTTCAAAGCGCGCAGGTGTCATATGTGATTTCCCTATTTCTCGTCCGACTTATCGGTCTTAGCCGGAGCCTCGAAGCGATAGCCGACACCATGGACGGTGTAGAGCCACTTGGGCTTCTTGGGATCATCGCCCAGCTTGGCGCGAAGATTCTTCACGTGGCTATCGATGGTGCGCTCATAGCCCTCAAAGTCATACCCGAGCACTTTCTCGACCAGCTCCATGCGGTTATACACACGGCCGGGATGGCGGGCAAGCGTGGTGAGCAGCTTAAACTCGGAAGCCGTCAGATCGACTTCCTTGCCCTCGACCAAGATCTTGTGGCCCGAGATATCGATGACCAGATCGCCGAAGTCGAGTACCTCGACGGCGGGCTCGTCGGCCTGATGGGCACGGCGGAACAGAGCGCGAACGCGGGCGACGAGCTCGCGCGGCGAGAACGGCTTAATCAGATAGTCGTCGGCGCCGAGCTCAAGACCGATAATACGGTCCTCGATCTCGCCCTTAGCCGTCAGCATGATGATGGGGACATCCGAGGTATCGCGAATGGTGCGGCAAACGCGCTCGCCGGGAATCTTGGGGAGCATAAGGTCGAGCACGACCAGGTCGAACTGATGCTTCTCGAACTCCTCGATCGCGGACTGGCCGTCGCCGACGCCCACAACCCAGTAGCCTTCGCGCTCGAGATAGGCAGCGACGGCGTCACGGATTGCCTTCTCATCCTCGACCAGCAGAATCTTTTTTGCATCTGAAGCCATAACACGGCCCCCCTGTCTCAATTAGCTAAGAACAAGCCCATTTTAACGCACCTGAGCCCGCCGGATGCCGCTATGACGCGGCAGCTCGGCGGGCGGTACTCACAATTACAACGCGTTTATTCCCCTGTTGGCGCCTTTTTAACCCCTCTAAGCTTAAAGAGAGAATAGGCGTGCAGTGACCGTCTCTGGTATACCCTGGCTGTTGCGCACCGTGGCGTACGTAAGGAATGAGTCCGATTTTCCCGCCGTAGCTGGATAATCGCCATACTCCAAAGCGCGGTCGGGCGACAGCAGCGAGCCATAGGTCTTGGCAGAGGTGTCGATCAGGAAATGCGACGCCTGTACCTTAACAAGGTATTTATTCTTCTTGCCAGCCGCACATGCGAGCGGCTCGCGTGACAGAAAGAGGTACGGCCCTCCCTCATTACCGATATACGTGCCCATATTGCCCAGGCTGCCCACGCCGCTATAGGCCGCCTCGATAGAAAACACGAAGGTATCGCCCATATACACGGCCTCGAAAGGCGAGACTGACGAGGGAAGGACTAGCTGGGCACGTTTGGTGTTGTTGCCATCGGTCAGATCGATTGCCGTTATGCCGTAGTAGACGCCCTCGTCGTTGCGGACACGCGGCGAGATGGTCAAAATGCCGTCGCTCGCGCGCGGGGCCGATGCAAAGCGGCCCGTCGATTTCCAAATTGTCTCGGCCTTGGATTCATCAAGTGAGCGACGATAGCAAAACGAATCACTACTCGTTTTATTGCCGCCTGCCGAAGGCATTTTATACCAGATGACTGATGACCCGAACGCCGTAAACAGGGGCGGATCATAGTCCTTGCCACCTCGATCGAGCTCAACCACATCGCCAGAGAGCGAAGCGCCCGACAGATTTTGAGCGTAGAGCTTCCACGATGAATTGGCAAAGTTCATCTCAACCCACGCGAATACGCCGTCGCCGGCGCGGACATCGTAGAATGCATATCCCGTGCCCTCGATAGGATCCTCGATTAATGTGGTAAGCGAGCCATCGCCCAGGTTGAGCACACCGAGCGTGTTGGCGTGCAATGCCGATGCGGGCGCCATCATCGCCGCGGCGTAATCGCCGTCGCAGTAGTACAGCAGCGTACCCAGCGGCAGCGTCCACGACGCCGCCGGCTCAAGATCGATGTCGACTGCCTCGTACTCATCCGTAATCGAGATGATTTTGGAATCGTCCTTGATAACCTGCGGCTCACCGGCGGCATCATCGCTGGTGCCCGTTTTTTTCGAGCATCCGGCAAGCACCGTGGCAGCGCCCGCGGCAGCCCCACCGAGTACAAAGCCGCGACGCGATATTCCGTTCTTGATGTGATCGGCGATACCCATTAGGCGATCTCGGTGCGAGCGGCCTCGATAGCGCGTGTAAGCTGGTCGGCGCAGGAGGTCTTTTTCATACCGCAGGTATTACCGGCGAGAACCTCGATTACGCGATCGGCAGGAGCGCCCTCGACCAGCTTGGAGATAGCCTTGAGATTGCCGTCGCAGCCGCCGGTAAACTCAACGCCCATCACCTTGTTGCCGTCATCGGAAAGGTCAAGGTGAATATTGCGAGCACACACGCCCTGAGGCTTGTAATCAAACGAAATCATGCGATCCCCTCTCAGAATGTTATTCGAGACGACTATTATCCCCGTCTTTCCCTAAATGCAACGAGGCGCTTTGCCGGCAACACACATTACCAGCAAAGCGCCCTAAAAAGCTAACGTTATGCCCGAACCTACTCGAAGCTCAGCTGCTCCAGACGATCAAAGACTGTGTCGATACGGGTGAGGAAGTCCCACGGATCAAAGATCTCGTCGAGCTTCTCCTGGCTGACGGTGCAGCGCGGGTCGGCCTCGAGACGCTCCTTAAAGGTGGGGCCGGAGACACAATCCTGTACCTCGTGCCAGGTTGCCATGGCGTTCTCCTGCACAATGGCGTACGCGTCCTCGCGGGTGATGCCCGTGTCGACGAGGGCGAGCAGCACCTTGGAGGAGAAGATGAGGCCGCGCGTCTTGTTGAGGTTGGCCATCATGCGAGCGGGATACAGCTGCAGGCCGTCGATAACGCGGATGAGGCACTGGAACATGTGGTCGAGCGCGATGAAGCTATCGGCCTGGGCGACGCGCTCGGCAGAGGAGTGCGAAATGTCACGCTCGTGCCACAGGGCGACGTTGTCGAAGGCAACCTGCGCGTTGGCCTTCACGACGCGCGACAGGCCGCAGACCTTCTCCATGGTGATGGGGTTGCGCTTGTGCGGCATGGCGGAGCTGCCCTTTTGACCCTTACGGAACGGTTCCTCGGCCTCGAGTGTATCGGTCTTCTGCAGATTGCGGGCCTCGGTAGCGATGCGCTCACAGGTGGCCGCGGTGGTGGCAAGAACGCCGGCGAGGTAGGCGTGATGATCGCGGCTGATAACCTGCGTGGACAGCGGGTCGTGAACCAGGCCCAGGTGCTCGCAGACATATTCCTCGACAAACGGCTCGATGGAGCTGTACGTGCCGACAGCGCCCGAGATGGCACCAAAGGCAACGTTCTTGCGGGCATCCTCAAGACGATCCAGATCGCGCTTGAGCTCCCAGGCCCAAGAGCCAAACTTCATGCCGAAGGTCATCGGCTCGGCGTGGATGCCATGAGTACGGCCGGCGCAGAGCGTGTTGCGCTCCTCGAAGGCACGACGCTTGCAGATCTCGCCGAGTTTCTTGACGTCCTCGATGATCAGGTCGCAGGCCTGGGTGAGCTGGTAGCACAGGGCCGTGTCGCCCAGATCGGAGCTGGTCATGCCATAGTGAACCCAGCGGCTGGGCTTGGGGTCGCCCTCGGGAACATCGGCATCGATGTATTCCTTCATGTTGGTCAGGAAGGCAATGACGTCGTGGCGCGTGACTTCCTCGATCTCATCGACCTTCGCCTTCTCAAAGTTGGCATGGTCGCGGATCCACTGGGCTTCGTCTTTAGAAATGCCGATCTTGCCGAGCTCCGCCTGGGCCTCGCAGGCCAGAACCTCGATCTCCTGCCAAATGGCGTACTTGTTCTCGAGGGAGAAGATGTGTCCCATCTCCGGGCGGGTATAGCGATCGATCATAGCGGCTCCTTTTTGGTTATTGGCACGTTGGTCGTAACCCAACCATTGTACCGTGCGCAGGTGCAAGTATGGGCAGTAGGCATTAACCTAACATTTTGCCGCAAAAGCGGCCATGGGGACATCCGCGTATTTGCTTCGCAAATCCGCACCGGCTTCAGTGGCATACCGAGACCCGGGGAAGTGCGGGGGCAAAGCAGGCTGAATCTACCATTCCCGAAATCTTCCTTGCTCCATGGAGCGGGCAACGGGACGTCTGCGTATTTGCTTCGCAAATCCGCACCGGCTT
>CABUSL010000085.1 GCA_902494295.1 uncultured Collinsella sp. | reverse complement strand
TATAGGGCGCGCGTGCAGGGGTATCATCTTTCACCGAAAATAGTTTCTAGTGTTAGGGGTTTTCGGTGGAAGATACCGATTTCCGTGAACTTGGGCGTCAGCTCCTTACCGAGTTCGGCAGCATGCATCAGCGCATTTCGCGCTTTGCGGACAAAGCCCTCGGCGGCGAGATGGCCGTCATGCGCGCCCTCATGCTCGCTGGCGGTTCGCTCACGCCGAGCGAACTCGCCGATCGCGCCTGGGTCTCGAGCGCCCGCATCGCCAATATCCTACGCGCTCTCGAAGCCAAGGGTTGGGTTGAGCGTGAGCACTCAAAGACCGACCGTCGTCGCGTACACGTCATAGTGACCGACAAGGGATTCCAGGATCTCGAAATCAAACGCCGGGAATTCGAGGACCGCACCGCGGCCTTCCTCGAGCAGCTCGGCGAAACAGATACCCAAGAGATGGTGCGCCTTCTAAGACGTGCCAACGAAATTATCGACCGCAATCAAGAAAGGAGAGATGCCGAGTGAGGATTCTCAAGCTCTTTAAAAAGCATGTCCTGGCACTGCTCGCAGCTATCGTACTTATCGTAATCAGCTGCAACGCCGATCTGGCGCTGCCTACCTATATGAGCGACATCGTCGACGTGGGCGTGCAGCAAGGCGGCATCGCCTCGCCCGTGCCCGACACCATTCGCGCCGAATCGCTCGACGACCTCGAACTCTTTATGAGCGCCAAGGACGCCAAAGCTGTGGAGGCCGTGTTTAGTAAGGCGGACAATAACGGCATTCGAACGTACAAGGGCACCGAGGAAGAGCGTGCCGACGGCAGCAAGATTGCCGACATTATGAGCCTGCCCGAGACCGTCGTTCTCGCCTTCAACCAAGGCATTGACGCTGACTCCATGGGAGACATGACCGGCGCATCCACCGAGGCAAGCGATGGCGGCGCCGCTCAGGCCATGCCCACCCCCGAGCAGATGGCAGCGATGACGCCCGAGCAGCTCGCCGAGATGCAGCAGAAGACCGCAGCGGCGCAGAACATGCAAAAGCAGATTGATGCCGATGGCGGTAAGATCACCATGAAGAGCCTGCGCCTAGGCGTTGAAGGCAGTCTTATCGATCAGGGCAAGCTCGTCGAGGGCGCCAACGATATGGCAGACAAAATGGGCTCCATGTCGGGCTCCATCGTCACCCAGCGCGCCGTGAGCTATGTACAGGACGAGTACAAGGCACAGGGCATCGACCCCGCCGACGTGCAAAACGCCTACCTGGGCCGCATGGCGACCACGATGTTTGGGCTGTGCCTGGTGTCGCTCGTCGCCACCATCCTGACCGGTGCCGTGGCTTCGCGTACCGCCTGCTCCATCGCCCGCGACCTGCGCCGCGAGACCTTCAATAAGGTTATGCACTTCTCGCCGGCCGAGGTGGGCAAATTTAGCCAGGCCTCGCTCATTACCCGCTGCACCAACGACATTCAGCAGATTCAGATGGCCGCAACCCTGTTTATCCGCATGTGCCTGATGGCTCCCGTCATGGGCATTGTCGCCGTCATGCGCGTCCTGGCCAACCATACCGGCCTGGAGTGGACCATCGCTGTGGCCATCATCGCGGTTTCGGCTGTCGTCGGCGTGCTCATGGGCCTCACCATGCCCAAGTTCAAAAAGATGCAGAGCTTTGTTGACCGCGTGAACCTTACCGCCCGTGAGCTGCTCGACGGCCTTATGCCCATCCGCTCGTTCAACCGCGAGGAGCATGAGCTCGAACGTTTTGACAAGGCATCACTCGACCTGATGACCACGCAGCTCTACACCAACCGCGCCATGAGCTTTATGATGCCGCTCATGATGCTCGTCATGAACTGCATTACCGTACTTATCGTCTGGTTTGGCGCGCAGGGCGTGTCCGACGGCGTGATGCAGGTCGGCAACATGATGGCGTTTATCTCCTACACCATGCAGATCGTCATGGCGTTTATGATCCTCACCATGGTTTCGGTTATCCTGCCCCGCGCCGAGGTCGCAGCCGAGCGCGTGGAAGAGGTCATCACTTGCCCCACCAGCATCAACGACCCTGTCTCGCCCAAACTGCCCGCGGCCAGCGCGCCGCGCGGTGAGCTCACCTTCCGCGACGTGAGCTTCCAGTATCCCGATGCCCGCGCCGACGTCATCAGCGGCGTGAACTTCACCACACATGCCGGTCAGATGCTCGGCATTATTGGCTCCACGGGCTCGGGCAAGTCCACGCTCGTGCAGCTGATTCCGCGCCTGTACGACGTCACGGGCGGCAGCATTTCGCTCGACGGCATCGATGTGCGCGACATGACACTTTCCGAGCTGCGCCGCCGCATCGGTTATATTCCGCAGCAGGGTCGTCTATTCTCGGGTACCGTCGAGAGCAACCTCAAGTTTGCCGGCGACATGGTGAGCGACGAGGACATGCGCCAGGCGGCACGCGTCGCCCAGGCCGAGGACTTTATCGCCGAGCGCGAGGGCGGCTATGACTCCCCCATCAGCCAGGGCGGCTCCAATGTCTCGGGCGGTCAGCGTCAGCGCCTAGCCATCGCCCGCGCCCTGGCCAAAAAGCCCGAGGTCGTGGTGTTCGATGACTCGTTTAGTGCCCTCGACTACAAGACCGACGCGCGCCTACGCGAGGAGCTGGCCAAAAACGTTACCGACGCCGCGCTCGTGGTCGTGGCCCAGCGCATCGCGACCATCATGCACGCCGACCAGATCATCGTGCTCGACGACGGCCACGTGGTGGGCACCGGTACGCACGAGGAGCTGCTGCGCAGCTGCCCGGCGTACCTGGAGATCGCACAGTCGCAGCTTTCCGCCGAGGAGTTGGGGCTTACCCAAGAAGAAATTGCAGCCGTCACGGAAGGAGGCGAGCGCTAATGGCAGACGAGACCAAGACTCAGATTCCCAAGCCCACCCGCCAGCGTGGTCCCATGGGCCGCATGGGCGGCATGCGTCGCGGCGAAAAGGCCAAGGACTTTAAGGGCACCATGAGGCAGCTGCTCGGCTATATCGGCCAGCACAAGATTGCCGTGTTTGCCGCCGTCGCCTTTGCCGTATGCTCGGTCATCTTTAATATTGTGGGACCCAAGGTGCTCGGTCAGGTTACAACCAAGCTGTTCGAGGGCCTGGTTGCCAAGGTCAACGGCACCGGCGATGTCGACTTTAACTGGATCGCCAAGACGCTCGGCTTTTTGCTCTGCCTGTACCTGGCGAGCTCTGCCTGCAGCCTGATCCAGGGCTGGCTCATGACCGGTGTCACGCAAAAGATCTGCTACCGCATGCGCAAGGAGATTGCCGCCAAGATTGCCGTCGTGCCGATGAGCTACTTCAACGGTCACAGCAAGGGCGATGTGCTCAGCCGCATCACCAACGACGTCGATACACTCGGCCAGTCGCTCAACCAGAGCGTGACGCAGCTTATTACGTCCGTCACGCAGATTATCGGCGTGCTCGTCATGATGCTGTCGATCAGCCTGCCGCTCACCGGCGTCACCGTGCTCACGCTGCCGGCCGCCGCGATTATCTTAATGGTGATGATTCACTTCTCGCAGCCGTACTTCCGCGAGCAACAGCAGGTTCTGGGCGCCGTCAACGGCATTATCGAGGAGGACTTTGCCGGCCAGAACGTCATTCAAGTGTTCGACCGCGCCGAGGCTTCGATCGAGGAGTTCGACCGCCAAAACGACCGCCTCTTTATTAGCGGCTGGCGCTCGCAGTTCCTGTCGGGCCTGATGATGCCGCTTATGAGCTTGGTGGGTAACATGGGCTACGTGGGCGTCGTCGTCGTGGGTGCGCAGCTCGCGCTGACCGGCAATGCCACGCCCGGCGACATCCAGAGCTTTATCCAGTACGTTCGCAACTTTACGCAGCCCGTGCAGCAGCTGGGCAACGTGAGCAACACGATGCAGTCGATGGCCGCTGCCACCGAGCGCGTCTTTGAGTTCCTGGCCGCGCCCGAGGAGGAGCAAAAGACCGACGCGCAGATCCCCGAGAAGCGCCCCGGTCACGTGGAGTTCGACCATGTCAAGTTTGGCTACACGCCCGACAAGACCATCATCCACAACTTTAGCTGCGAGGCGCAGCCCGGCCAGACCATCGCTATCGTCGGCCCCACCGGCGCCGGCAAGACCACGCTCATTAAGCTGCTGCAGCGCTTCTACGATGTGGACGGCGGTTCGCTGCGCGTCGAGGGCGTCGACGTGCGCGACTGGGACCGCGCGGCGCTGCGCGGCGAGTTTGCCATGGTGCTGCAGGATACCTGGCTGTTTAACGGCACCATCCGCGAAAACATCCGCTACGGACGCCCCGATGCGAGCGATGCCGAGGTCGAAGCCGCTGCACGTGCCGCACGCTGCGACCACTTTATCCATACGCTCGCCGGCGGCTACGACTTTATGATCAACGAGGAGGGCACTAACCTGTCGCAGGGTCAGCGCCAGCTCGTGACCATCGCCCGTGCCATTTTGGCCGACCGCCCGGCGCTGATTCTGGACGAGGCGACCTCCAACGTTGACACTCGTACCGAGGAGCTTATTCAGCGTGCCATGGATGCGCTGATGCAAGGCCGCACCAGCTTTGTTATCGCACATCGCCTGTCCACGATTCGCAACGCCGACGTGATCTTGGTGATCCGCGACGGCGACATCGTCGAGAAGGGCACACACGACGAGTTGCTCGCCCAGGGTGGCTTCTACGCCGACCTGTACAACTCGCAGTTCGACGAGGCGGCGTAAATTCTGCCGCAGGGAACGAATAACGCCCCGACAATGGGGGCGCAGGACAACCTGCGCCCCCATTTTGCGTCCTTCGAGCCTCGAAATGCCTTCCCTGGGACCTGATTGACGGCGCTTTCCAGACCCCGTGGGCAAAAAAGGGCAAATATGAGTACTGTCACCTTTTTAGTAACAGCCAAAACCACCTCAAACGACCTCTTTGCGGCCTCTATACGCCTTCGAATTAATCAAAACGCCCGTTAGCAGGCTTCTGCGTGCCAACGTTAATGAACGTATTTTTTACTTTGTCTATTATCTCGCTAGACCGATATGTTACTAGGTTAGCAACCGTACTCATATTTGGCATTTTTTGCCCACGGGGTGTTTCCTGGGGAACCGACAACAGCCTTAGGGTCCCGCGCGGCGCAGCTCCCTCCCGGCATCCGCCGACGTTTGCCCAGATAAAACCTGCCAAAATAAACCTGTCCCTTTTTGGCAGGTTTCGGGGTAACAAGGACTTGCACTTTAGCGTGCGACAGCGGATAATGCCGAACACTCGACAATACGCTTATTGCTCTTTCTATAGATTGAGGAGGCCCCTATGGCCATGGAATTCAAACGCAAGTTGCCGATCCCCATGGAGATCCGCGAGGAAATGCCGCTTTCTGCCGAGCTTACCGCCAAAAAGCAGGCATTTGACGCCGAGGTCGCCAAAGTCTTTACCGGCGAGGACGCACGCAAGGTGCTCATCATCGGCCCGTGCTCTGCCGACCGCGAGGACTCGGTACTTGAATACATGAACCGACTGGCCAAGACCGCCGAGGAGGTCAAGGACAAGCTCATCATCATTCCGCGCGTCTACACCAATAAGCCGCGCACCAAGGGCACCGGCTACAAGGGCCTGCTGCACAACCCCAACCCCGAGGCTCCCGACGACCTGCTCGAGGGCGTCAAGGCCATCCGCCATATGCACCTGCGCGTTATTAAGGAAACAGGCTTCTTCACCGCCGACGAGATGCTCTATCCGTCCAACTACCAGTACCTCGTTGACCTGCTGAGCTATGTGGCCGTGGGCGCACGCTCGGTCGAAAACCAGGAGCATCGCCTGGTGTCGAGCGGCATTTCGGTACCCGTCGGCATGAAGAATCCCACTGCCGGTTCCACCACCGTTATGCTCAACTCCATTTACGCCGCGCAGGCGCACCAGAGCTTCATCTTCCGCAACTGGGAGGTCGAGTGCGACGGCAATCCGCTCGCGCACGCCGTTATGCGTGGCTACATCGGTCTCGACGGTCGCACCTACCCCAACTACCACTACGAGCACCTGGAGCGCCTGGCCGAACGCTACACCGAGCACGCCGGCTATGCCAATCCGGCAGCGGTCATCGACTGCAACCACGACAACTCGGGTAAGCGCCCGCTTGAGCAGTATCGCATTTGCAAGGAGGTGCTCGACAGCTGCCGCCGCAACGAGTCCATCTCCAAGCTGGTCAAGGGCTTTATGATCGAGTCCTACCTGGAGGACGGCAACCAGCCGGTCGACGGCGGCGTCTTTGGCAAGTCGATCACCGATCCGTGCCTGGGCTGGGAAAAGACCGACTACCTCATCCACGAGATCGCGGAGCGGATTTAGAGTTACGGCGTTTTACCAAACGCCGTAACGGCTCGACGCTGCAAGCCCGCCAGAGCGGCAATCTGCCTTTCAGCTTCGGCGGCATGACCAGAAGGTCAATGCCGCCTCGCTTCAAGGCACCTTGCTCGCTCTGGCGGGCTTTCGCTGGCTTTTGCTCTAGCTGCGGTGTTGGCGGGGCAGCTAATTTAGGATGGGGCTCTTTTAGCTGCCCGCAAAGTAGTCATTGGGGACGTTCTTGTTTGATTAGTCGTTTAAGAACGTCCCCAACGACTACCCTGAACTGCACCCCAAAACTTGGACGGCTTAAATAAGAACTACGCCGCAAGGGGCTGGTTCCGGAACTCCTCCGGGGTCAGCCCCTTCAGTTTAACCTGCCTTCGCCTCGTGTTCCAATGGGCGACGTACGCGTCCAGGTCCGCCTTGAAGGACTCGAAGTCGGGCCATGTCCTTCCCCGGAAGAACTCGTCCTTCATGTGGCCGAAGACCTGCTCGGTGGCGCCGTTGTCGATGCAGTTTCCCTTTCTGGACATGCTCTGGACGATCCCGGCGTCCTTCAGCCTCCCGCACCATGCGGCGTGCTGGTACTGCCAGCCCATGTCGCTGTGGAGCACTGGCGTCGCGCCCTCGGGCATCTTCGCCAGCAGCTGGTCGAGCAGCTCGGCCTGCTGCGCCATGTTCGGGCTGGTCGACGTCGACCACGCGACTATCTCCTTGCTGCCGAAGTCGTACACCGGCGCGAAGTAGGCCTTGCCCCAGGGCTGCTTGAACTCGGTGACGTCGGTGCCCATCTTCTGCCACGGCCCGTCGGCGGCGAAGTCGCGCCCGATGACGTTCTCGAACGTCTCGCCCACGACGCCCCTGTACGAGTTGTACCTATGGTAGTCGGTCTCGCGGCGGATGCCGCAGCGGACCCCCATCTCCCGCATCATCTTGAGCACGGTCTTGTAGGCTATGCGCGCGCCCAGCTCGGCGCGCAGGCACATGGCGACCTGGCGGTGGCCGCACCCGTTGGCCGTGCGCGAGAAGATCTCCGCCACCGCGTCCCGCAGCTCCGGGCGCGTCGGCCTGGCCGGGTGCGACAGCGCGTAGTAGTAGCTGGACCGGGCCATGCCGGCGCACTCCAGCAGGCGCCCCAGCCCGTACCCCTCCGCGCGCAGGGCGCTCACGGCCTCGACCTTCGCCCTGGTCAGATCCCGTCCCTCTCGACCAGGGCACGCAATTTTTTTAGGTAGGCCACCTCGGTCTCGAGCCTTCGGCAGCGCTCCTCGAGCTCCTGCTCGCGGGTGCGCCCGCGCGGCTTGGGGCCGGACCCCCTCGGCCTGCCCTTGGGCTTGGGCCTGAGCGCCTCGGCGCCGCCCTCGCGGTAGAGCGCGCACCATCTCTTGAGCGGCGCCAGGGACATGACCCCGAACGCCTTCATGGCGTCCTGCTTGCCCATGCCGCCGTCGACCACGGCCGAGGCGGCGGCGACCTTCTGCTCGTATGTGTACCTGGTCTGCTTTCCGTCCATGGATAGCAGCACCTCGCTTCCGAACGACCGGTATACGTAGAGCCATTGTCTCACGGTGTTGCGCGGGACCGACAGCGCCTTCGCCGCCGACTTGAAGCCGTGCCCTCGCTCGAAGAGCCCGATTGCCGCCTTCCTGGCCTCGATGTCGTGTTTCACCCTCAAGTCGACACGCATAAAAAGCCTCCCATTTCTCGTGTCCAAGAAATGGGAGGCAGTTCACCCGGGGGAGCTGTCTTCCCTCGTGGCGGTCTTCTAGCAGAAAAACCAAGTGAGTAGGCTTTTTGCAGAAGGCCGAGCACGCCCCAAAACGACATAGCTTTGACCTGCGGTTTTATTGAGCATTTGTCGCGATGTGCTCGGCAAGTTCAAAAAAGTCTACTCACTTGCATCCGAAACGCACCAGATAGGCAAAAATAACCGCCGCAAGAGGTCCCCAGCCCCTTCGCGGCGGTCACACGCCTCTGGTTTTGCGACCGTTTTGCCCGCTTGTTACTCGCTGTAGCGGGTAGCGATGGCAGCTCGCACCATGCCGGCGCTCATGAGGTAGGTCACCAGGAAGTAGCCACCGTATGCTGCCAGGAAGATTGCACAGGTGAGGCCCACGGTGCCGCCGATGCTCATATCTCCGAACGTGCTCACCAGCTCGATGATCACCTTAAGTGCCACAAAGGAGTGTGCCAGGCCCACTGCCAGCGGGAACAGGAAGAATACCGCTTGCTGCGCCATCACCGAATGGCGAATCTGGCGATCGTCGCAGCCGATCTGTGCCAGCACACGATAGCTGCGGCTGCCGTCGGCCACGTTGGAGAGTTGCTGGATCGACAGAATCGCCGCGCATGCAACGACCAGTACAAAGCCGATGTAAATGGCTAGGTAGCTAATAAGACCGTTCATTTGCGCTGCTTGCGTGTACATCTCGGAGCGTGTGATGAAGATTCCCCACGACCCCGGCTCCTTGCCGTCAACGAGCAGATTGTCGAGCACAGTGTATTTAATGCTCTCGTCTGCCTCGGTCGTATCCATCCCCTGTTTGTAGTTAACGAGCAGGCTACTGGAATACGGTTGCAGATTAAGTTGGGACAACAGCTCGTCGGCAACGACGACGGTACCCGGATTACTGTTTGGGGGTAGCAATGCCGATACGATGGGTCTGTTTGTGACGCCGGCGAGCCAGTACAACAAACTGCGTCAGATGATGGGCGAGGAGCCGGTGCACATCGGTCACGACCAGTATCTGCTCACGTGTGATATGGGCGGCGAGCTGGTCGACCTGTACACCAAGTATATGGCTGGCGGCCATGCCCTTACCTTGGGCGGGCATACGCTCAAGCCCGCAACCGATAAGTCGGACGAAGATACGGCGGCCATCGCCAACTCGGCGATGGGCAGTAATCCGGGTACCGTCGTCGTTGCCGACGAGCTGTT
>CABUSL010000084.1 GCA_902494295.1 uncultured Collinsella sp. | reverse complement strand
CCGTATGTCTGCACAACGCCTGTGCGCGTACGGTTTTATTCGGGCTACCGTCCATTTCCGTGGAGGCACGGTTCGGCGGCCCTAACAAGAGAGGGGTTCTATGTATAAGATCCTGGAGAAGACGCAGTTCTCGGAGAAGGTGTTCAAGTTCCGCATCGAGGCGCCTGCAATCGCCAAACATGCGCACGCTGGACAGTTCCTCATGGTTCGCGCCAACGAGACGGGCGAGCGCGTCCCGTTTACCCTGGCCGGCTGGAACGGTGACGAGGGCTGGGTCGAGTTCATCTTCATGGTGATCGGCAAGACCACCGAGATGCTGTCCACCTACGAGGCCGGCGAGTCGCTGCGCGACGTCGTGGGCCCGCTGGGCGTTCCCACCGAGATGGCCGAGGGCCCCTGCGCCGTCATTGGCGGCGGCGTCGGCCTGGCAATTGCCTTCCCGGTCGCCAAGCACCTGGTCGAGACCGGCCACGAGGTTCACGCCATCATGGGCGCCCGCACCAAGGACCTCCTGCTCATGGAGGACCAGTTCCGCGAGCTCCTCGACGAGGACCACATCCACATCACCACCGACGACGGCTCCTACGGCGAGCAGGGCGTTGTCACCGCTCCGCTGGAGCGTCTGCTGCAGGACAAGGCCGTGAACCAGGTCTTCTGCGTCGGCCCCGTTCCGATGATGAAGTTCTCGACCCTCACCGCCCAGAAGTACGACACCCCCATCACCGCGTCCCTCAACCCCATCATGGTTGACGGCACCGGCATGTGCGGCTGCTGCCGCGTCGAGGTGGGCGGCGTGACCAAGTTCGCTTGCGTCGACGGCCCCGACTTCGATGCCACCCTGGTCGACTGGGATGACCTTCGTGCCCGCCAGGCCGCTTACCGTTCCGAAGAGGGCGAGTCCCTCAAGGCCTATGAGGAAAAGAGCTGCGCATGCCACTAGTTAACGGTCGTTTCGTTGCCGATATGAAGTCGCCCCGCACCCCCGATAACGAGGAGCCGGCTGCCGAGCGCGCCTGCGACTTCCGCCCCGTCGACAAGGGCTTCACCGAGGAGATGGCGCTGGCCGAGGCCGAGCGCTGCCTCAACTGCAAGAAGCCGTTCTGTGTTGAGGGCTGCCCCGTCAACATCAACATCCCCCGCTTTATCGAGCAGATCCGCGCGAAGGACTTCGGCGGCGCTCTCGATACCATCCGCGAGGACTCCATGCTTCCCGCCATCTGCGGCCGTGTCTGCCCGCAGGAGAACCAGTGCGAGGGCAAGTGCATCCGTGGTAAGAAGTCCGAGCCCGTGGCCATCGGCCAGCTCGAGCGCTTCCTGGGTGATCGCCCCGAGCTCGCCTCCACGCCCAAGATGGCCCCCAAGAACGGCAAGAAGGTCGCCGTCGTCGGCTCCGGCCCGTCCGGCATCACCTGCGCCGGCGAGCTCGCCCGTAACGGCTTTGACGTTACCGTCTTCGAGGCCTTCTTCACCGGCGGCGGCGTGCTGGTCTACGGCATCCCCGAGTTCCGTCTGCCCAAGGCAGTCGTCAAGCGTGAGATTGACGGCCTTGAGGACATGGGCGTCAAGTTTGAGTACAACTCCGTCGTGGGCAACATGGCCACGGCCGAGGAGCTGTTCGAGCAGGGCTTCGACGCCATCTACGTGGCAACCGGCGCTGGCCTGCCCAAGTTCCTCAACGTCCCCGGCGAGAACCTGCCCAACGTCTTCTTCGCGAACGAGTACCTCACCCGCGTGAACCTGATGAAGGCCAACAAGTTCCCCGAGTACGATACCCCCACCAAGCACGGCAAGAACGTCGTCGTCTTTGGTGGCGGCAACGTGGCTATGGACGCCGTCCGTACCGCCAAGCGTCTGGGCGCCGAGCACGCCATCATCGCTTACCGCCGTACCGAGGACGAGATGCCCTGCCGTCGCGCCGAGCTGCACCATGCCAAGGCCGAGGGCGTCGAGGTTCTGCCGCTTGTCTCCCCGCTCGAGTTTGTCGCTGGCGAAGACGGCTCCGTGTGCGCCGTCAAGGTCCAGAAGATGGAGCTCGGCGAGCCCGACGAGTCCGGCCGTCGTCGCCCGGTGCCCATCGAGGGCGCCATCGAGGAGATTCCCTGCGACGTCGCAATCTCGGCTATCGGCACCAACGCCAACCCCTTCGCAAAGAAGATCGGCGGCAAGATGGAGCTCAACAAGTGGGGCTACATCGTTGCCGACGAGGAGACCGGCCAGACCACCGATCCCCGCATCTGGGCCGGCGGCGACATCGTCACCGGTGCCGCTACGGTCATTCTGGCGATGGGCGCCGGCAAGAAGGCCGCTGCCTCCATCACCAAGAGCCTGCTGGGCGAGTAATCACCTACAGCGCTAGCCATCAAACGGCAAAGTCCCCGTCGAGCACACGCCCGGCGGGGACTTTTTCTATGCCGGCCGCCCCAACCACCACAAAGGGGACAGGCATCTTTGTGGTGGTCGGGGGTCTGGTCGGTCGTTTTGTCTCAATCTGTAACAGTTAGAGGCCAAATTCCTCGCCACGTGTTACAGATCGAGACGTTAGGTTAGCGGCTGAACAGTTCGTCTCAATCTGTAACACCTAGAGCCCAACTATCAGGTTTGGTGTTACAGATCGAGATTTTGTAAAAGCCGAGAATGGGCGCTGCCACCAAAAGCCTAGCGCTTGCGGCGCTTGGTTGCGGCGATGCCGGCAGCGGCAACGGTTGCGCCGGCGATGCCAAGGGCCGCTGCCGCCGTCGCGGCGTTGTCGCCCGTGGCGGCCAGAGTGCCCACGGACTTCTGGGCAGCGGTGGCCTTCGCGGCCGGCTTGGAGGCAGCAGTCGTGGAACTCGCCTGAGTCAGCGTCACGGACGGCGTGCCAGTCTCACTTCCGCCGCCTGGCTGCGGCGTGGGAGCCGGGGTAGGCTCAGGCTGCGGCGTGGGCTCAGGCTCGACCGCATCTCCGGAGCTGATTACCACGCTGCGGGCAACCTCGTCGGAGGTCCTAACATCCTGGATAGTGGACGACCCGGCAGCACCGATGACGAGTCCGTTTCCCGTAGTTTCTCGCACAGTGCCGCCGGCGGGAGTCGTAACTACCGATCCGCCATCAATTGAGAGACAAGGGGCTGCATCACCTTGATTGACAGCGTAGATTGCCGCTGCATTACCCGACACCTCAACATTTGAATTAATGATGTCAATTCGAGGGATGGCGGACTGGGAGCCGGACTGGGAATATATTCCGTAGCCATGTTTACGACTGTGGCCAGTTCCGTCACCGCATCGAACTGTAAGGCTCGAATTCTCGACGAGCACCCGCGACACGCCGTCCTGCGCGCGCATCCAAACACCATCCAAAACCTCGACACTATCGCTCGCCACGAGCGTAGCATCCGCCCCGTTGGTAATACTCAAATATGTATCCTTACCCCCGGACGAATACAGGGCGACCGACAACATGTTTGCATTACGCGCCGCCGCATCTAATTTTGCGTTATCCACCGCGATGCGGCCTCCATGCTCGGAGGAGATGTTTTCGGCATAGACTGCAACGGCATTGAGCCCCCCATTCGCCTCCGCCTCGACGTGGACGTCGGCGCCCTCGTTAATGGTTATGTTGCCTGCCCGCGTATGAATGCCGATGGTATGAGGCACTTTGTTCGTTGCCGTCACGTTAACGTTGGCACCGCGGATGTCCACGTCGCCGCCGGCCTTACCGTCCCCCGAAACCGCTATCGTATCGGTCCCGGCCGTCGCGTTGAGAGTCACGTCGCCCGAGATGGCAAGGCTACCGCACTCGACCTTAACAGCGCTCCTGCTCTTCTGTGGTTCGGCCGTCGCGTTGAGGGTTCCCTCCCCCGTGATGGCAAGGTTGCCGTCCTTGACCTCGATAGCGCTCTGCAAGGAATCGGCCGTTACGGTGTTGGTGCCCGTCACGCCGATATTGAGGTTGCCCTGAGCGCTGATACCGGCGCCGTTGTAGTCATTGAGCTTCATGTCGTCGGCGCCGTCCCAGGACCACGTTCCGGCCTCGTCGCCGGCGCCCTTGTTGTACTGCGTGCCGCCGACGTTGACCCATTTGGCGGCGAGCGCCACGCTGGGTAGCAGCAGCTGACCGACCATGAGCGCGCAAGCCCCCGCGCAGGCGAGCTTGGCGCCCACGCGTCGCCACGTTCCGTGGGAGAGCGCGCACGCGCGGCCGTGGTCGATTGGGTTGTCATGGATTTGCTTTCGCATATGAGCCTCCTTGTCGTAAGGGGTGCTTCTGTAACACCATGTTACGGGAAGATATCCGGATCCCGGGGCACAAATTCTCATGTGGCGCACTTGCCAGCGCAAAAGGCAACGAGCATGCGATTGCCAAGCGCACCCCCCGAAAGGCCTGCCATCAATCCCTTTGTTGAGCCCTCTCATGCCCTCGCCAAACAGGCATGCTGGAGCATCGCGCTCGTCATGATTCTTGCCTGCTTGTTCTCGACCCTCGACAACGTGGTCACACTCTCCAACGCCCACGGCACCATTGCCGTGCAAGCCTGGCCGCGCCTCTTTTTGGCGGCAAGCGGCCTTGCCGCCGGTTTTATCTTTGATCTTGCCGAGCGCCGCTACATGGGACTTGTCATGCTCGGCATCGCCGTGCTCTCGACCATTTCCATCCTGGCCGTGGAGGCCGGCGCCGATCCCAACCTGGGCCTTGTCGTCTTTTACCTGAGCTCGGGCTTTTTCGTCACGTTCTTTACCGCCACCTTTACACAGCTGGTACCGCGCATGCATGCGCCCGCCCTTTGGGCTGGCATGGGCCGCGCCGCCAACAATGTATGCGCTTTCACCACATCGGGCATCTCGCTTGCGCTCGTGACCTCGGGCAACGTTGCTCTCATCATGATCGGCGCGCTCGTTTTGCTCGTCGCCGCCTGCGCAGCATTCGTGGCAGCCGGCTTGTTCCGCCTGCCCCAAACCGAGCAGGAGCGCGAACATCAACAGCTTGCCGAGGAGGCACTGGCAGCACCGAGTATCGAGGAGCAGCGTCAGGCCTTCATCACCGATCACGCTCTCACCCCGCGCGAAGTCGACGTGCTCGTGGCCGTAACCCAGGACGAACGCCCGCTCAAGCAGATCGCCGAGGAGCTCGGCATCTCGATGCGCATGGTACAGCGCCACCTGAGCTCTATCTACCAAAAGACCGACACGCAGACGCGCGCCGGTCTCACCAAGATCTTCCCCTCGGCCTAAAACAAAAACCACCACAAAGGTGCCTGTCCCCTTTGTGGTGGTTTTGGTCGGTTAGCCTTCGAGCTGCGCTACTTTGTAGCGGTAGGCCGCGGCGATGACGTCCTTGCAGCCTTCGCGGCCCAGCTTGGCGCGGTTGACGACGATGTCCTTGCCGCTCGTCATCTTCCACTTTCCGGCACTGTAGCGCTTATAGAACGCCTCGCGCGCCTTCTGCTGCTGCTTGACCAGCTTGGCGCCCTTCTTTTTGTTAAGGCCGCGCTTCTTGCGCACGATCTCGACGCGGTCCTCAAAGGGTGCAGTCACCAACACGGCAATGTGGTTGGGGTTGTTACGCAGCAGGCAATCGGACAGGCGGCCTTCGATAATGCAGCTCTCGGTCTCGCCCAAATCCAAAATCACCTGGCTCATCTTTTGGAACAACTTGTCCGAGTACGAACGCGCATCGTAGCGGTCGGGCAGAAACGCCATGTTCTCCACGGCCAGACGCTCGTCGTAGGCGGCCATCTTGTCGAGCGACTCGCCTGCGCGCAGCGACGCACGCACCAGCAGCTCGTTGTCGTACAGCGGAATCCCCAACTCGTCGGCAAGCATGCGACCAATCTCGTGGCCCTCGGCGCCAAAGTCGCGCGCGATGGTAATGACCACAGGATTCTTCTTATTCTCCAGATCGCTCATCGCGATTCCTTTCTCTATGTGACAAAGGGACAGCCCCTTTGTCACATTCTACGCTGCCACAATACGACGTTGATACGCTCGGACCAGCAACGAGATACCAAAGTTGAGCACAAAGTACATCGCAAACACCAGGCCGTAGAGCATAAGCACCTGCGCCAGATCGATCGCGTGGGCCATCACGACGTTTGCCGTGTACATGAGCTCGGCCACGTTAATGCCCGAAAGATACGAGCTGTCCTTGATGACAGTCGTGCACTGGCTAAACAGCGCCGGAATGATCGTCTTAAACGTCTGCGGCAGAATGATGTAGCGCATGGTGGCAAAGAAGCCGAAGCCCTGGCTCTGCGCTGCCTCAAACTGGCCGCGCGGAATCGAGTTGAGGCCGCCGCGCACAATCTCGGCCATAACAGCGCTGGTAAACAGCGTAAAGGCGATGGTCGAAATCACAATGTCCAAACCCTGCACCGTAAAGTAGATAAACAGAATCCACAGCAGGTTCGGCGTGCAGCGGAACAGCTCGATATAGACGCTCACCAAAATACGGAACGGGCGGGGCGCATAGCTCTTAACGAGCGCCAGCACCGTGCCAAAGATGAGCGAGAAAAAAATCGACAGCGCCGAGATCTCGATAGTCTTAACAAAGCCGCCCCAAATGTAGAGCAGGTTGGTCGCGTTGAAGATTTCCATGCGCTAGGCCTCCTCTACGTTGTCGAGCCCCAGCTCGGCCAGGCTCACGCCGCGCGGGCGCTCCTTGGAGCGGCGCTCGAGCCACTGCACCAGCATGGCGAGCGGAAAGCAGATGATGAAGTACATAAGGCAGCAGACGATGTATCCCTGCAGGTAACCGTACAGACTCACAAAGTTGTCGGAACGGTACATAAGGTCGCCGCCGGCCACAAGCGCCAGCACCGACGTGTTCTTGACCAGGTTGAGCGCCTGGTTACACAGCGGCGGCAGAATGATCTTGAACGTCTGGGGCAGCACGATGTACCAGTAGGCCTGCGCACGGGTGAAGCCCTGGCTCTGGGCCGCCTCCATCTGACCGCGCGGAACCGCCTCGATACCAGTGCGGATGACCTCCGAAATGTAGGCCGCGTGATACAGGCCCACACCCAAGAAGCCCAGCACGAACGGCGCGATGCGCACCGGCTGGTCGGCACCGGTTATGGCCTGCAAAAACTGCGGACCGGCCATGTACATAAAGAGCACCTGCACGGGCAACGGGGTGTTCTGGTAAAACTCCACATACACGCGGCTTATGGCGCGCAGCACGCGCGAGCGAGTGGTAGAGAACACGCCCAGCAGCGTGCCCAGCACCAGCGACAGCAGCAGACCGGCAACGACCACCTGCAGCGTCACGCCAAAGCCCTCCCAGAAGGGCCCCATGTTTTGAAATGTCGTCGACCAACGGTCGGCGTCAAATAATCCTTCGAGCATTTGATTCCTTCCTTGGACGATGCGCCTATACAAGACCCCAGGTCTTGACCTCTTGGTCGAGCCAGCCGTCGGCCAGGCGATCGCAAATCACCTGATCGACCACGGCCGAAAGGTCGCAGCCCTTCTTGGTCGCCACGCCGTAGCCCTGCTCGCCAAACTTGACCTCGGGCTGCAACAGCTCAACGGTCTCGTTCATGTAACCGGCCAGCGTGGAGCGGTCCATGGCAAAGACGTCGATATTGCCGGCGTCGAGCGAACTCTTGATGATGGGGTAGCCGCTAAAGGCCCTAAACTCGGGCTTGCAGCTAAAGCCGTTGTCCTTGATCATCTGCTCGATCAGACCCTGCGTGGTGGCACCCTGGCTCACACCAATGACCTTGCCGTCCAGGTCCTCAATCGAGGTAAAGCCCGAACGCTTCTTGACCATGAGTCCCACGTAGTCGGTGCGGTACGGCGTCGAGAAATCCCAGCTCTTCTTGCGCTCGTCGGTTATGGTGTAGGTCGCCGCGACCACGTCAAGTTGGCCGTTATCGATCAGCGGGCCGCGCGTCTTGGGCGTTACGTCGGTAAACTCGACAAGCTCCTGGGCACGGGCATCCTTGTAGCTCACGCCAAAGACGGCAGCGGCGATCTGGTAGCACAAATCGACTTCCATGCCCTCAAAGCGGCCCTTAGCGGTGTCGTAATAGCCGTAACCGGGAACGTCCTTCTTAACGCCGGCATTCAGATGGCCACGCGACTTGATGGCCGCAAGCTTGGACCCCTTGTCGGAGCCCTCGCCGCTGGTGGAGTTGCCGCAACCGGTAAGCGCGGTCCCCGTCAGCGCAAGCATACCGGCACCAGCCAGCTGCAAAAAGTGACGGCGCGACACGGCCGCCCTCGTCATATCCGTCATGTCCATCACCGCGCCTAGTGCAGAATCTTGGACAGGAACTCGCGGCAGCGCGGGTTCTCGGGGTTATCGAAGAAGTGTTCGGGCGTGCCCTCCTCCAGAATGCGGCCGTCCTCCATAAAGATGACGCGGTCGGCCACCTGGCGCGCAAAGCCCATCTCGTGCGTCACGCAGATCATGGTGATGTCCTCCTGCGCGAGCTCAATCATGACGTCCAGAACCTCCTGGACCATCTCGGGGTCGAGCGCCGAGGTCGGCTCGTCAAACAGAATGATGGGCTGCTTGGTGCACAGGGCACGGGCGATGGCGATGCGCTGCTGCTGACCGCCCGAGAGATTCTGCGGATACTCGCCGGCCTTATGCGCCATGCCAACGCGCTTGAGCGCGGCGATGGCGATCTCGGTCGCCTCCTCCTTGCTCTTCTTTTGCAGCTTGATGGGCGCGAGTGTCAGGTTGCCCAGCACCGTCATGTTGGGATACAGGTTGAACTGCTGAAACACCATGGAGCTGTACTTGCGAGCCATCTCCAGGTGGTTCTTTTTTGTGAGCGGCGTACCGTCGATGATGACCTCACCCGACGTGGGCTCCTCCAGATAATCGACGCAACGGATGAGCGTCGACTTACCCGAACCGGAAGGCCCGATCATTACGAGCTTCTCGCCACGCTTGACGGTGAGATTGATATCTTTGAGCACATGCAGGTCGCCAAAGTACTTGTTGAGATGCTTGATCTCGATCATGTCTGCCATGAATGTCCCTTCCCTGCGTTTACACGAGTTGAACTATTGTACGGAAAGAACCGCGTTTCCGCAGCCCACACTACATTCCCGTAAAGAACCCGCAACCTTTAACCCACTCATTGGGGACAGACTTAAATGAGTACCTGCTCATTGGGCACTCATTTAAGTCTGTCCCCAATGAGCGCCGAAAATAATACAACCGTCCTTGTTGAGCATAAGTCAGCGAAAACCCGTACACGCGAGCAAGGTGACGTGAAATCAGAACCACCCTTAAAAAGGGTGGTTTGCTCTTAGGGTATAACCCACGGGCCCCGGGCTCGCGTCTAAAGGCGCGGGCCCGGACTTCGTCCAGGCCTAGTGCATCTTGACCCGTG
>CABUSL010000083.1 GCA_902494295.1 uncultured Collinsella sp. | reverse complement strand
CGCTCGGTCACCACCGTCGGCACGACCGAGGAAATCCTTGGCGCCGGCGTCTCGGCCGAAAAGTTCACCGCGCAGAGCCTCCCCTCTGCCGGTGCCCTCATGAAGGAAAACGACATGCCGAGTCTGTTTGACTAGGATGACGGCAGAACCGCCATAAGCTCTCAAAACGGTGGGGCCCGGAGCGCAGCAACATCGCGCTCCGGGCCCCGCTCGCTGCAACGTAGTCAGAATAATAGGAATCCCCGTTTTTCACTCCTGCGATCCCACGGCACAAGGCATGTTAAGCCATTAGCAAAACTTGCAAAATTTAGCAAAAGTTGCAAAAGTTAGCAAAACCTGCAAAGGGGCCACCATGGATCGCAGCAAATGTCTCCGCCATGCCAGGCATGCTCGAAGATATCATCGAGCGAACCAAAGAAGCCGCAGATAGCTACCTCTTACAGCCTCATGCGCGCATAAACGGCGTTCAAATTGGTCCAGTAGGCATCGATTGGACATATGCTCAAGAGGCCCAGGGCAACTGGCGCACACGCATGAATGGCATCTTTAAACAACTCGAAAAACATGACATCGGGCTTCTCTCGAAACGACCTATCGGGAGCTTTCCGATAAAGACATTGAGTTTTTACTCGCGATGCTGCCCGATTCTGGCCCCAGCAGGGTCTCGGAGATAGCCAAACGCATGGGCGTCGCCAGCAACTACGCAAGCCAATACAAACGCCGCCTTCTCGAGGACGGCGTCATCGGGGAACGTGGGCGTGGTCTCGTTGGCTTTGACATCCCCGCATTCAGGGAGTTCCTGAGCGAGAAAGTCTCCTAGCACGCGGAGATTGTCCATAAGGACATCAACGCATGGCAATCAGTAATCCTCTTGGTAAGGACAGCAAGCATTTCCACCAACACCGATTGCCATGCGTTCTTCTTGCCTTAAGAGAGCTTGCGAGCGAGCTCTCGCACCTCTTCCAACTTGGGCGACGATGCCATGCTGTCGCGCTCGGTCATACCGCTAACGGTGACAATGCCCTGGTCCTCCCACTTGCAGTACGCGCAGGTTGACTTGTACATAGCGATCGCCGCATCATAGACGCCCTCACTGTGACTATCGAGTAAAAGGGCCGTCTTGGTGAACGGGAAGCCCGTAGCACCGAAGGCGTACAGGCGGTCGATAGCGGCCTTCTCCTGCGCGGTGATATCAAACCAGTAGATAGGCGAAGCGAAGACAACCATGTCGGCGCCTTTCAGCGGCTCAATCACGTTGGTCATGTCATCCTTCTGCACACAGGTGCCCTCATGGGTAAAGCAGTACTGGCATCCCAGGCAACCAGCAATCTTCTTGCTGGCAACGCGGATGACCTCGACTGTATGGCCGGCCTCGCGCGCGGTCTCGGCAAACGCCTCGACCATGGTGTCGGTATTGGCGCCCTTGCGCGGGCTACCACTCAATACAACGATATTCATAGGAATCTCCCTTCTTCATGCCGCAGGCGCGCGGCACGTATTTCGTTGTAACCAAAACAGATGGAGCTATTCAGTCGTCTGCAGACCACATCTCTTGTTCGTGTTCTCTAGACACAATCTCATTGCCTGATAACTCCTCGACTGTCTTGATTTTCTCTCCGAGAATTGAACAGCAAATCGTTGCTCGCAAAGTATCGACTGTGGGAAAATTAGTTTGAGCTTTCTCCCCGCTCGCGTAAGCGTTCGCGTGAAAGAGCCTAGCTGCATCGGCCAGGCGCAATATAGATCCGCGGAAATCGGCCTACGAATAAGGAGCGTCTTATGTATGGACAGCATGTTGCACCGCAGACCCATAACAAACGGACTGGCCTGTCTATCCGCGACGTCAAGCGTCATGCAGGCGCCAGAGTCGCCGCCTTCGGAGTAAGCATTCTTGTGGCAGGACTGCTTTTGCTACCCCGCACAGCACTGGCGACAGAAATGCCCGAAACCGATGTCGCAGCACCCATTACCTGCGACGAAGCCAACGCGGAAGGCAGCCTCACAGCTACCACCGTTGTCGACCATAACTATGACCTGGAGCTCCCTCCTGCCTTCATGTTGGTCCAGAATGAGGCGTTTGTATACGATTTCCCCGACAAACCCGAAGACTTCATCTACGGGCTTAACGACACCGTCCTTCTCTTCAAGATCGACACCGATACCGAAGGCCTTATAAAAACCGAGAACCCCAAAGAGGCCAGCGTCTCTATTGCCCTGACCATGATCGACAATCACGTTAGAGCAACCGTAGTCTTTACAGGCAGTTACGCCGACGACCAAATCCCTTACAGGCTGAACCTCAACAGCTCAGCCCACCTTGGCACACACGTTGACCGTGACTTCGACAGCGGGCAAGGGATTATGCACGAGACGCGGCACGATTACTACATCCGTTACATCTTCGACAGTGACGTGCACTTGATTGCAACCGATACGAGCGGTTCCAAACCCGATCCAAGTGTTAAGCCGATCCCAGAGGTCAAACCCGAACCGGAAACCAAGCCCGAGCCCGCACCGCAGCCCAAGACAGAAAAGCCCGCGGCAAATCCCGTTTCCACCAAGGCAGTAACGGCAGTTAAACCAGCCGGGACCACCCTACCCGTGACGGGCGACAACAGTGCGATGGCAACCGCCCTGAGTGTTGCCGGTGGTGTAGTTGCAGCAGTTGGCATTTCCGCAACAAGGCGTCGCAACCACTAGCCAGCATTTCGTACCCCGCAGACAAAGCTCTATCCCCGCTCCGATGAGCTTTACTCACCGAGAAGTTTCTTCCCCGCGGAAATGAGTTTCTTTCCAACGGCCGCCTTCACGCCATCAACGCCCCGCGAAACCGTCGAAACAGACTGTGCCGAACCGCCATCGAGCTCTACCCCATCGCAAACAGTGTCGACGGCGTCTTCTGGCAACATTTTTGGTCGCCATAGCTCCGATTCGGCAGGGCCCAGTCTCCGCTCGATCTCGAGCAAGACTTGTAAGGAGTCCACAGTCAAGATCAACTACGGGAATCGTGACGAGCCGATACCGCCCGCATGCCCCCTTCGGAATAGGCGCTGAGCAGCTCCTGGGCGTAGGCGAACTCGGGCCCTCGCCTCCAACCGAGCAGGCGGTTGACCGCGAGATTTCCCTGGACGTTGTGGACGAAGAGCAGAGAGGCGTCTGCCAGCCCCAGCTCCCGGGTCGCCCGGTGAAGGCGAGGAAAAAGGGCACGAAGGGAGCGAAGGGCGTTCCGTCGGGAAGTCGGAGCGCTCTGTTTGCATTTTTGGGATCGTCCCAAACCCTTGCCAATTCTGTGGCGGATGCCGAAAGCTGCAGATCGATTATCTACGGATCGTATTAATCCATGCCTGAATATCTTTCTCAGAAGTACGGAGCATGGATTCATCGAACTGCACATCGAGGCCCGGCTTCACGATTGCGCCTTTGCAGGCTTCCTCAAAGTCCTTCAGCGCGTGTCCCAGCCAGCCGCCATTGGTGGCAAACGGATACACGATCTTCCCGGTCAGGTCAGCCCGCTCCAGGAAACTGCGCATGGCGGGCGCAAAGGTGTACCACCAGACAGGAGAACCCAGGATGATGGTGTCGTAATCTCTCCAGCCAATGTGCAGCGGCTTCAGTTCCGGGCAATAACCCTCGGCAATCTCACGCTGCCCCTGATTGACGACTTCATCATAATCGCCATCGTAGGGAACAACCGTATCCATACGAGCAATATCTCCGCCGATTTTCCTCTGGATCATCTCGGCGATGCGCTTCGTGTTGCCTCCGTAGGAGTAGTACAGAATCAAGGTTTTCATTTCACGCTTTCTCCTCATGCAAGAGGCTTTCCGCTGAACACGGGAAATGCGCTGAAGTCACCATAATTGGCGATGCGCTCCATGTTCTTGAGAGTTTCCATGTCTTCCTCGGAGATCGCGAAATCTACGTCCGCGTTGCTTTCCATGTGGGCGGGATCTGCCGTCTTGGGAAGCGCGACGGCTCCAAGCTGAAGGACATAGCGGATGCAGAGCTGGGCGGCAGATACGCCGTACTTCTCTGCCATCTTAACGATCGCCGGATTCTTCAGCGCCTCGCCGTGGGCAATGGGAGAGTATGCCTCCACCTGGATGCCCTGCGTCTTGCAGAAGTCTACCAATGCCGAATCGGTGTTGGTGATGTGCAGGAGGATCTGATTGACCATGGGCATCACGCGGCAAGAGCCCAGGAGGTTCTCAAGGTCATCTTGCAGGAAGTTGGACACGCCGATTACCTTGACCTTGCCCGCCGCCCGCGCATCCTCCAACGCACGCCAGACCTCCTTGTTCTCCTCGAAATAGCGCTTCTCCACACGGAACTCGCTCCACGGCTGGGGAGAGTGGATGATCATCTGGTCGAGGTAGCCGAGCCCCATCCTCTCCAGCGTCTCATCGATGGACTTCGCCGCATCCTCGTAGGTCTTCAGCTCTGCCGCGATCTTGCTGGCGACGAAAAGCTCTTCCCGGCGAACGCCACAGGTGCGCACGCCCTCGCCGACGCCGCGTTCGTTTCCGTAGGCCTGCGCGGTGTCGATCAGGCGATAGCCCAGCTTTACCGCCTCGCGAACGGCTTCCGCCGCCTCGACATCGTCGATGAACCAGGTGCCCAGTCCCAGCTTGGGAACCTGAACTCCGTTTGCCAACGGGTAGGCTTCATTCAAGATCATCGTTCTACTCCTCGCCCCAGATATCCTTTGCCATGCGGAAAACCGCCCACGCCTTGGGCCAGCCGCAGTAGAAGGCTGCATGGGTCACGACCTCCGCGATTTCTTCTTTTGTAATACCGTTCTTCTTTGCCTCCGTCAGGTGATAGCGGAAGCTCTCATCGGTAAGCCCCTGAGCCATCAGCGCGACGACGGTCACGAGGGAGCGGTCACGGAGGCTGAGCTGCCCCTCTCGGCTCCAGACCTCTCCGAAGAGCACGTCATCGTTCAGTTCCGCGAATTTCGGGGCGAATTCGCCCAGGGCATCTCTGCCTGCCGTCTGCTTGACTGCCATGTTTCGTTCCTCCCTACAGCCTTGCGTACTCTTCGTGGGATACCGGCTCGCACCACTCGTTTTCGCAATTCTCGCCGGGAACCTCCACGGCGATATGGCTGAACCAGCTGTCCTTCTTCGCTCCGTGCCAGTGCTTGACGTTGGCGGGGATCATCACAACGCTGCCCTCGTGCAGGCTGACGGCGGCCTTGCCTTCCTCCTGGTACCAGCCCTCGCCAGCCGTGCAGAGCAGGAGCTGACCGCCTCCTTTATCCGCGTGGTGGATATGCCAGTTGTTGCGGCATCCCGGCTCGAAGGTCACGTTGGCGGCGAACAGGCCGCCTTCCGGATCGGTCAGCGGATTCAGGAACGAATCGCCGGTGAAGTACTGGGCATAGGCGGTGTTCGCCGTTCCCGTGCCGAATGCGTTGACCTTCTCGAACTGCTCTTTTTGTTCATACCTCATAATTGAAACCTCCTGCTAAGGATTATCGATTCACGCCATAGCGCAGCCAGACCGCCCCGCCGTCCATGGCCTTCGCCTCTTTCAGCGTGAAGCCAAGGGGCTTGCTCTCCGAAATGCCTTCTGCGGCTCGGAAAACCGGAGGCGTATCCGGGCTCCCGTCTGCCGCCGCCGCCAACACGATGCTGATCTCATCGCACATCCCCGCTTGCAGGAACGACCAGTTCAGCACGCCGCCACCGCCCAGCATCAGGGTCTCGATATTGAATTCTTCTTTCAGCTTGGAAAGGGCCAGAGCGTAATCCAGCTCCGTTTCTCCCGCGATGATGTACGAGATTCCCAGCTTTCTCAAAAATGCCCTGTAGGCGTTGCCGACCTGCTCTGTCAACACCTCGACGACATGGGCGGTGGTGTCCACATAGCGCAGGGTGCTGCTTTTCCACCCCAGCTTGCCGTGGGGGTCCACGGAGACATAGAACATTCCGAAGTCCGGCTGCGCGATGAAATCACCTGCCGGAACGGCCGGCGCATCTTCGTCCAGGTCCGGCTTCCTGTAGAAGGTGAAGTTGTCGTCCGTTGTCACCCTGCCGGACAGCCAGCCCTGGTGATGGTAAAAGGGCTCTTTCCCGAAGGCAATGTCGTAGAACGCATCGCCCGCCGCTCTGCCCTGCGGCGTTCCCATGTAACCGCCCATGATCTTTCCGTCCAAAGCGCACATCATGTGGCAGAAAACATACGGCCTGTTCACGTTCGATTCCCCTCCTTATGATTGACAAACATTCTGTTTGGAAGCATGCTTCCTTTGAACTTCATGTGCATCCTAGAACTTGAAGTTAACTTTAAGTCAAGGGGATTCTGGAATAATTCGGAGGGGTTTTCAGATGGTCTATACGGTGGGAGAGATGGCGAAGCTGCTGGGGGTTGCGGCGTCCACCTTGCGCTACTACGACAAGGAGGGGCTGCTGCCCTTCGTGGAGCGCTCCTCCGGTGGCATTCGCATGTTCCGGGAATCGGATATCGAATGGCTGCAGGTGATCGGCTGCATGAAGAAAGCCGGGATGTCCATCAAGGACATCCGGCAGTACATCGAGATGGCGCTGCAAGGAGACGACACCATCGATTTGCGCCTTGCCATGTTCCGGCGCCAACAAGAAGTTCTGAAACAGCAGATGGCGGAATTGCAGCACACCATGGAGATGGTGGATTACAAGTGCTGGTATTACGAAACGGCGAAGGAAGCGGGTACGGTCGATGCCCCGCAGAAGATGGAGCTTGCCGAAGTCCCGGAACGCTTTCGGAAGATTAGGCAGGAGCTGCGCACTGCGCCGGGAACTGCGGCAACGATGTGACAAGACCGCTTAGGCAACGGCAGCCAGCCGCCTGATTATCACGGTAACTTTATCGTTCAAAAAGTACTACTAACAAACGACCACCCCGGCTATCCGCTGTTCGCGGAAGAGCAGAGGAGCTCTTGTCGCCGGAGTGGAGCCTTTTCAACTCGCAGAATAGCAGAATCGCCTCGCAAGCCAGAATCAGCACGGGACGGCAGCGGGCAGAACCGCCACCCCTAGATTGCCTTCACGCTGCCACTGGCAGTCCTGATTAAATATGCTAGGTATCTCGGGATAATGCTTTCGGTCGCATACGCGCAAGAGTGTCCGCTGATTGCAACCGGCTGTTCCCCTTCCTACGCCAATGGTGTGCAGACATCTTCGATATTCTTGCTCGTTATGGCGAAAATCGCGTCTCCAGGGTTTGCCTTTTTCGATTTAGCGTATTGCTCTTCAGACCATCGTGGTGTGCTCGTAGCCGCGCTCCACGAGGAGCCGCTCGGCAACGTCGAGAATCTTCTCGACCGTCTCCTCCGGGTACTTATTGCGTGCCACGGGCACCTCCGTCCTTGTTATCGCGATAAACATACCATGAGTGGCGTACGGGTCGAGAAGAGCTGGCGCCAAAAGAGCCCAACGGCCGTTACAGCTTCGTTAGAAACGCGCCCCACCATGGATGGTAAACCCGAAAGGTAAGGCGCGCAGGCACGGCGACTCGGCCCGCGCGCCCGGAAGAGAAAGGACGAACCCATGGGTTACATGCTCGAGACGCGCGGGCTCACCAAGCGCTTCGGCCGCGGCGACCAAGCGCAGGATGCCGTGGCCGACGTGAGCCTTCATATCCGCGAGGGCGAGGTGTACGGGCTGCTCGGTCCCAACGGCGCCGGCAAGTCGACAACGCTCAAGATGATCTGCGGGATGCTGCGGCCGACGGCCGGGGAGATCCTCTTTGCCGGGCACGCTTGGCGCCGCGAGGACCTCTACGCAATCGGCAGCCTCATCGAGGAGGCGCCGCTCTACCCCAACCTCACCGCGCGCGAGAACCTGCGCGTGCGCACCACGCTGCTGGGCCTTCCCGAGAGCCGCGTAGATGAGGTGCTCGCCGCCGTGGACCTCGCGGACACCGGGAAGAAGCGCGCCGGGCGCTTCTCGATGGGCATGCGGCAGCGCCTGGGGCTCGCGCTGGCGCTGATCGCCCGGCCACGCCTGCTCGTGCTCGACGAGCCCACCAACGGCCTCGACCCCATCGGCATCGAGGAGCTGCGCGACCAGATCCGCGGCTTCGCGGCGGCGGGTACGACGGTGATCGTTTCGAGCCACATCCTCTCCGAGGTGCAGCAGATGGCGGACACCATCGGCATCATCTACGGGGGGCGCCTCGCCTACGAGGATGCGCTTCGACCCGGGCAGGACCTCGAGGAACTCTTCATGAGCGTCTGCCGGGAGGGGCGACGAGCGCGCGGGGAGGTGGCGGCATGACGAGCGAGAAAGGCAGCCTGCTCGCGGGCCTGCGCGCCGAGGCCCTGAAGTCGCGCCACGCGGCACCGGTTCGCCTGGCCGTGCTCATGGCGCTGCCGATGCCGCTGCTCGGCGCGATGCCCTACCGGGGCGTGCAGATCTTCAGCGCGTGGAACTACTGGTACGCGCTCTTCCTACCCGTGTCTCTCTCGCTCGTGGTGGCGTGCGTCGCGCGGGCGGACGCTCGCACGCGGATGCGGGGGCTTCTGGGCCTGGGCTTCCCGCTCGGGCGCGCCTGGTGGGCCAAGGCGCTCTGGTGCCTCGCGCTCTGCACGCTCTCGAACCTCGTGGTCTTCGGCATCTACCTCGCGGGCTCGGCGTTCTCCTCGCAGGGCCTCACGGCCGCGGGCACGCTCACGATGCTCCTCTGCGCGCTCGCCAACACGGTGACCGCGGCGTGGATGATCCCCGCAGGGCTCTTCCTCACGGCGCGGCTCGGCATGCTCGCGGGCATCTTCTGCCCGCTCGCCGCGCAGCTCGTGGGTGGGTTCGCCTGGTCGCTGATACCGCTGCCGCAGCTCTTTCCGCCGTCGGCGAGCATGGTCATCCCCACGAGCTTCATCCCCGTGCTGCCGAGCGGCGAGCCACTCGCGGCGGACATGGCGCTCGGCGGGGCGCTCACGGCGGACGGCATGCTCACACTGGCGGGCCTTGCGGTCTGCGCGCTCGCGTTCGCCGCGCTCACGGCGGCGGGCGCGGCCTGGTTCGCGCGCTCCGAGGAGAGGTGATGGCCATGACACGACTCTCCGACCCGACGCCGCGCATGACTCTCCCGCGGGCCCTGCTCTCCGAGGCCCTGCGCCTGGCGCGCTCCCCGCTCACGGCGGTTCACCTCGTCTGCGGCCTGGCAGCCGGTCTTGCCTGCGGCGAGTACTTCTCCGTAACCCGATGGGACCCGGCGCTGGGCGCGGACGCCTACGCCCAGTTCCTCGGCGCCCTCATGCCGCTCATGTCCGCCATCGTCTGCGGGCTCGCCGTGGACGAGGAGCGCGCTGCCGGGCGCCTCGCCAACCTCACGGCGGTCCCCTCGCGCGGGCGCGCCGTCGCGGCGAAGCTGCTCGCCCTTGCGGCGCTCGGCGCAGGCGCGCTGGCCGTGGCGCTCGGT
>CABUSL010000082.1 GCA_902494295.1 uncultured Collinsella sp. | reverse complement strand
TAGGCGTCGACGCCATCGCCATCAGCTACTGCCCCCGCTACCAACCTGCCAATTAGGGCTACCCATACCACTTGCGGTGGAATAGGGACTGTTTTTGGCTTATCAGCCGCAAATCAATCCCTATTCCACCGCAACTTAGAAGCAGTTCATTTGGGACGGGGCTAAAAAGACTGGTATCAAACGTTTCAGACCAGTCTTTTAGCCCCGTCCCATTTTACCTACCCTACATCAGCCCGCTCAGGGCGATGTCGACGGCTTCGTTGAGGTCGTCGGTGATGTGGACAAGGTCTGGATCGAGTGGGCTGATCATGCCGGCATCCATCACCGGGCCGTTGAGCCAGTCGAACAGGCCCCTCGCGGTACCCACTGGACAAAAAATGGCAAATATGAGTACCGCCACCAAATTAGTAGCAGCAAAATCTCGCCGGAATTGATCATTTCGATCAATTCCACGTCTTGCCAAGGCTCAAAATTCCGTGTTTAGTGGGTTAGATATATAGAATAATGTGGAATTGGTATTCTATTCTTACCAAATGTTATGAGACTACATTAACAACAGTACTCATATTTGACGTTATTTGACCACGGAGTCATTCGAGGACCCCTCCCCACGCCGCCAACACGCCCCATAGCCGCCAAAACACCTTTAACAACAGCCGCCGCACGTTTTGGCACCGGCTAATTGCCACTCACGGATCGGTACCCCACTATTACCGAACCAAAATCGAAGTCGCATATCTCATAAAGCTGAAATGACGTACCCTCATCCCAATGAACGCTGACAAGAATGGCATTCAAATGAGCAACGCCGTGCATCAATACGCCCTTTTCGGGAACGCCTTATTCAAACTCAATAAAACGGTTGTCCACGCTTCAGATCCGCGTAAGCAGATCGTAATCTGTAGCAACGGTCCAGACATCCGTTACGCAACACTCGAAGAATGGGACAAAGCCGGCAAATCTTTCGGCGAACGTGCACAGACCGAGGGCATCGTTACCAGCGCGAGCCCAGCGCGCGACAAACTCGAGCTCTTTCGCAATCTTTTTACCGGCCGCAAAGATGTGCACGCTCACGGGTATCGCAGAAAAGACGGGGGCATCGGCTATACACCCGCCTGCGCAAATGAGTGGAAGCCAGGCATTTGCCCCAAAGCAAACCATCACAGAATTAAATGCGCTGAATGTCGCAGCCGCACATTCCTTGAGCTGAACGATGCCGCCATTATCGCCCATTTCAAAGGCAGCGACGACAGGCTCCGGGACGTCATAGGTCAATATGTTCTCGACAAAGACTGCAACACAAATGTCCTTGTCATTGATTTTGACAAAGCCGATTGGAAAGAAGCGACAAACGCTATCAGGCTTGTCGTAAAAAACCATGGAATTAACGCTGCGGTCGAGCGATCAAGGTCAGGCAACGGCGCGCATATCTGGTTTTTCTTCCTAGAACCTATAAACGCAAAGACAGCACGAGATTTCGGTAGCTGCCTTATCATCGAAGCGGCGGCGCTCAACAAGTCAATCACCTTCGAAACCTTTGACCGAATGCTACCCGCGCAGTCCACCATTCCTGAGGGCGGCTTTGGAAATCTCATTGCGCTGCCTTTTCAGGGAAAAGCGCAGCGGAAAGGAAACAGCGTATTTGTTGACGAACGATTCGAGCCCTTTCCCGACCAATGGCTTTACCTTTCGCAAATCCAACTAATCTCGCGTGCGACGGTGGATCGTCTGATCGAGGACACCGAAAACAAACCGCTTGGAATAGCAACAGCTGCAGCGACAAACAAAACCAGGCGCAATGTCCAAAAGCCACGAAAGCGGCTCCCGCTCACGCCACGAGACTTCCCCTCGAACCTGCCCGTCACACAAGCCGATATGCTCTACATCCCCGAAAAGTCTCTGAGCCCGGCAGCTCAAATGGAAGTCCGCAGGCTTGCGACATTTGCCAACCCGGAGTTCTTCCGTGCGCAATCTATGCATCAATCAGTATTCGGCAAACCGCGACTCATAGACCTCAGCGAACTTAGAGATGGCCGCGTCGCGATTCCCAGAGGCTGCAAAGCCCAACTTGAGCAGCTGATTCAAGAAGCCCACGTTACTGCCCATTATTCAGACGAACGTAGCACGGGCAATCCAATTGAGATGGCATTCAAAGGGACCCTTCATCCCGAACAGCAAATTGCCGCCGACCAGATGCTTGAATACGAAGACGGAATCATGTCTGCACCAACGGGCTTCGGTAAAACCGTCATCGGAGCTTATCTTATTGCCGCCGTTGGTCTTCCGGCGCTCGTCATTGTTCCAAAGACCGCGCTCATAGCCCAATGGAAATCGCAGCTCGAACGATTTCTCGACATTACGGACACCAGAGAGCCGGTCCGAACGCCAAAAGGACGAATCAGCAAAAAGCAACCTCCCCTTATTGGACAAATCGGAGGGGGCAAAACCGCCGTCAGCGGCCTTATCGACGTCGCTTCCTTTCAGTCGCTATCCGGCAAAGACTCCCAAACCGGGGAGCCGATAGTTAAGGACCTTGTTTGTAATTACGGCCTCATTATCTGCGACGAATGCCACCATGCTGCCGCGCCTCAGCTCGAGCTCGTCCTCAAGTCCGTTCCAGCCAAATATGTATATGGCCTCTCCGCGACACCCGAGCGCTCCGACGGACTCACACGCGCGCTCTCGATGCTCTGCGGCCCGCTTCGCTATGCCATCGATCCAAAAACGCAGGCAATTCAGCAGGGCATCCAGCGCATCGTGCGGCCGAGATTTACCGGCATTCGGCTATCTGCCTACGAGCCGGGTGCAAGCTTCAATCAGATTCTTGATCTGCTGTGTGCACATGCGGCAAGAAACGAATTGATTGTCGATGACGCCCTCGAAGCAGCGTCAAACGGTCGGCATCCGCTCATACTATCCAAAAGGAAAAAGCATGCTGAGGAACTGTTCAGGCTGCTTAATGATCGCAGACACGAACCCATACTCTTAACCGGAGAAATCGGTGCCAAAGAAAGAAAAACGATACTGAACAGTCTTCCCGGCCTTGAGCATGAACATCGAATCATCGTCGCCACCGAAAGCCTTCTGAGCGAGGGCTTCGATCTGTCCTACCTTGACACCCTATTCATTGCCACGCCGATATCTTGGGACGGCAGTGTAACGCAGCAGGCGGGCAGACTGCACAGAAGCCACGAGGGCAAGCAACAGATTGAGATATTCGACTACATTGACCTGTCGATACCCATGCTCGCTCGCATGTACCAGAAGAGACTCAAGACGTACGCCAAGCTGGGCTACGAAATTTATTCAGCAGAGGACAGTGAGCAACCCGATTACAACATTCTCATAGAGCCAGCAAACGCTATTGAGGCATTAATTAAAGACATCACCGGTGCCACAAAGAGCGCCTTCATAGCCGCATCCTACGCATCCGCCGCATGCCTCGCGAAACTCACCGCCACACTCGCAGGCGCAGCCGCCCGTGGGATTACCCTTGAGATTTATGTTGCCTCAACTCCGCGCGATGACGCGAAAGCGATTTTTGCCGAGATGAACGTCGACTATTCCGTCAAGGCCAAAGGGCGGCTTTGCGCGGCCGTGATTGACGAGGAAACTGTCTGGTACGGGACTATTCCGCTGCTGGCATTCCCCAAGAAAGAAGACTGCAGCATCCGTTTCAAAAGCAATGAAGTCGCCGCTGAGTTTTTGAGCGAAATCCAGCAACGAGGAGAACCGGGGGCCGCAGCAACGAACGTGGCGCCCCTATCAGTTGCGGTGGAATAGGGTCTGCTCCTGGCCAATCAGCCGCCAATCAATCCCTATTCCACCGCAACTTGGAAATCGGCGATCAGCCCAGCGGACCCTGAAACAGCTCCTGATGAGTGCCCATTCTCACCAGCCTAATCACTGGGTTAGTCTTATGGGGAAGATAAAGAACGACCACATCGACCAAGCCATCGGATAGGTGGAAATCGATGTGGCCGTTGTAGTTTCCGCCCGGGTTTGAGAGCTCGTGGGCGCCATACTCCGCCGGAAGTGACCCATGAGCCACAAGCTCCGCAACCGCCGCTTTAAACTCACTTTTTAGCTGCGGATGCATGCGCATCGTTCGTTTGTAGTCCACCTTAAATTGAGCCTCGACTTTAATCTCGAACATCGCTATTCCTCATCGAGGAATGACATAAGCTCATCAGCGTTATTGAATGACGGGCTATCGTCCGGCAAAATCCCCAACTCATGAGCCTCGGCGATCACCATGGCACGCCTCGTCGCCTCGTTGGGCACCTCCGCCCTTCCTACAATCTCAAAAGGAATCTTTCGCTGATTTACCAGCTGCCGAACGGCAAGATTGAGATAGGAATTGAGGCTGAGGCCGACCGAATCCAAGAACTCAGTCGCCTGCTCCTTGAGCCCCTCTTCGATTCGAACCGTCGTAGGCTTAACTGTTGCTGTAGACATTTGCGACCTCCTCGCCCTCGTCTTTTACACCAGTATACCCAATATAAATGGCAATCTGATGTTAAATAACATCAGATTGCCATGCGTATTCATGTCGCGTGGGCACGATTGATCTACATCAGCCCGCTCAGGGCGATGTCGACGGCCTCGTTGAGGTCGTCGGTAATGTGTACCAGATCCGGATCGAGCGGGCTGATCATGCCGGCGCCCATCACCGGACCGTTGAGCCAGTCGAATAGGCCCTGCCAGTACTCGCTGCCCACCAGCACGAGCGGCATGCGCTTGACCTTGTGCGTCTGCACCAGCGTGAGCACCTCGAACATCTCGTCGAGCGTGCCAAACCCGCCGGGAAACACAATAGCGCCCGAGCTGTATTTGACGAACATGGTCTTGCGCACAAAGAAGTAGCGGAAGTCCATACCGAGGTTCACGTATTTGTTGAGCCCCTGCTCGTGCGGAAGCTCGATACCCAGGCCGACTGACTTGCCGTTGACGCTCGCCGCTCCCTTGTTGGCCGCTTCCATGATGCCGGGGCCGCCACCGGTGATAACCGCCACGCCGCGCTGGGCAATCTTACGGCCGACCGTGCGCGCCGCCTTGTAGAGTGGATCGGTCTTGGGCGTACGGGCACTACCGAAGATGGTCACCGCAGGCCCTAACTCGGCAAGTGCGCCAAAGCCATCGACAAACTCGGCCTGGATGCGCAGTACGCGCCACGGATCGGCATGCAGCCAGTCGGTCGACTCCTCGGGCGCCAGCAGGTTGGCGTAGGTGTTGTCCTTAGGAATCATGGGGCCGCGCATGACCACGGGACCACGGCGGTACGTCTCGTCGTAGGCAAGCTCGCCCTCGACATTCTCGTTCTTAATCATGGGTGCTCCTATCGAGAAAAAGAAAAACGGGCGGGGTCGACGCCATGCGCCAAACACCCGCCCGAACATCAACTATTCGGTATGGTACCCATGATGTATCAAGTGCTTGCAAGCTATCGGTCAGCGGTCGCGCAGCCAGCGTCAGAGAATGTGACGAGCGGCTGCCGCTCAGCGTTTGCCGTTGCCCACGCTCCGCAAGCGTGTCTGTCGCCCTTAGTAATCCACCGCCGCGGGGCTGTTCATCCAGTCGCTCACGAACGCACCGTAGCGGCCCTCGATAATGGCCTGACGGACACGCTGCATAAGGTTGAGCAGGTAGTAGATGTTGTGCATCGACAGCAGAATGCCGCCGAGCATCTCCTTCTGCGTGACCATGTGACGGATGAGCGCACGGCTGTAACCGCCCGTGCACACCGGGCAGGTGCAGGTGGGATCGATGGGGCCGTCGTCATGCGCAAAGCGGGCGTTGCGGAAGTTAAGGCGACCTTCACTGGAGAATGCCGTGCCCATGCGGCCGGTGCGCGTCGGCAGCACGCAGTCGAACATATCGATGCCCACGCCCACACCGCGCACGAGGGTGGTGGGGTTGCCGACGCCCATCAGGTAGCGCGGCTTGTGCTTGGGCATGTACTCGCTTACGAGCGGTGCCAGGGTCTCGAACATGGTCTCGTGGTCCTCGCCCACCGAGTAGCCGCCGATGCCGTAACCGGGGAAGTCGCCGCACTCCTCCAGATGGCGCAGCGAGCGCAGGCGCAGATCTAGGTGCATGCCGCCCTGGACGATACCAAAGAGCGCCTGGTCGTCGCGGGTATGCGCCTTATAGCAGCGCTCGGCCCACATACTCGACAGCTCAACGGCGCGCTCAACGTAGGCGCGCGTGGCGGGATAGCCCGGGCACTGGTCCAGCTGCATGCAGATGTCGGAGCCGAGTTTCATGGCGATTTCCATGTTGTCCTCGGGCGTCCAGAACACGTGGCGGCCGTCGTAATCGTTGACGATAAAGCGCACGCCCTCATCGGTGAGCTTAACGGCGTCGTTATGGCTAAAGACCTGGAAGCCGCCCGAGTCGGTAAGAATGGGGCCATGCCAGTTCATGAACTTGTGCAGTCCGCCCAACTCGGCGATGGTGTCCTCGCCGGGGCGCATGGACAGGTGATAGGTATTGGCAAGCACGATCTGGGCGCCGAGCTGCTTGACGGTCTCGGTGGGAATACCCTTGACGTTTGCCTTGGTGCCCACGGGCATAAAGATCGGCGTCTCGATTTCGCCGTGCGGGGTATGCAGCACGCCGGCGCGCGCGTGCGTGGTCGGGTCCTCGGCGATCAGGTCGAATTTAAAAAGGCTCTGGTCCATAAACTAGAACTCCTTGGTTGCGGTTCATACGCAAACCATTATACGGGCAACCCGCAAAGAGCACCGACTCGACAGAAACTGATGCATTAAACGACTAGTCGTCGGGGACAATCTTCAGCGCCATCTTGCAAAGAAGTGTCCCAATCTGCCGGCACTTAGGGACCGTCCCCAGGTGCCGGCAAGAGCGTCCCTTTCGACTAGTCATTTAAGAACGTCCCCAACGACTATTGACGGCCAAGGCAACGCCGATGTTATGGCACCGACAGCGAAAACCCGCCAGAGCGAGCAAGGTGCCTTGAAACAAGGCGGCATTGATCTTTTGATCATGCCGCCGAAGTTGAAAGGCAGATTGCCGCTCTGGCGGGTTTGCAGCGTCAACTGGCTACGCGGTTTGGTAAAACCGCGTAACTCTTAGGGCCGCTGGCCCATGCCACCCTCGAGGGTGACGGTCTCGCCGTTCATGTACTTAAAGTCGGGACCGCAGAGCTGAACGACCACGCGGCCGATCTCCTTCTCGACGTCGCCGTAGTGGCCTGCCGGCGGCATGTGGACGTTGGCCTTGAAAGCCTCGGGGTAAGCATCCTGGAAGTTCTCGAGCGCAGCGGTCCAGGCAAGCGGGCAAACGATATTGACGTTGATGCCGTCCTTGCCCCACTCGTTGGCGGCAACGCGGGTCAGGCCGCGGATGCCCTCCTTGGCGGCAGCATAGCTGCACTGGCCATAGTTGCCAAACAGGCCGGCGCCCGAGGCAAAGTTGACCACGGAGCCCTTGGTCTCCTTCAGGTGCGGATAGGCCTTCTGCATGTACAGATAGGTAGCATACAGACCGGAGTAAATGGCCAGGTTAAACTGATCCATGGTGTGATCGGCGATGGTCACACCCGAGGCGCTGGCCTGAGCATTGTTGACGACGGCGTCGATGCGGCCGAACTCCTCAATGGCCTTGTCGATGACGTTCTGGACAACGGCCTCGTTATCCTGGCCAGCCGAGACATCGGCCTGAACAGGCAGAACCTTGACACCGTACTCGGCCTCGAGAGACTCCTTGGCGGCCTCGAGCTTGGCGACGTTGCGGCCGGTGATGACGAGGTTCGCGCCCTCCTTGGCAAATGCGATATCGATGCCGTAGCCGATGGAGCCAGCGGAACCGTCCTTAAGCGTGGCCTTGCCGCCGCCGGTGACGATCACGGTCTTACCAGTGAAAAGTCCCATACAAAGTCCTTTCAAATCGCGACGGGCACGCCCGCCGACTGCGCGTATCCAACTTCACGCGCCAAAAGCTGAGATGCAACTTTAGCGTGTTCAAGCGAAAATAAAAGACCGCGGTAGGCGAACGGCACCACGTCGTTCGGCGAAGGGATTGTCAAGTACAAACTGGATAAAGCGGCCGAGTTATCGTTATCAGATCGAGCCATCGAACACGTTTTGAAACTTTGCTGCAGCGCGTGGGATGTCGGCGCGAGACTTTATCATAGGGTGACAAACAACGATGAGGAGCACATGCCTATGACAGACGAGCTGGACCCCCAGACTCAGCAGCATATTGATCATTCCGAAGACGCCGTCGACGACTGCGATACTCCTACCTGCGTCGACGCCTCCACCGATGCGCCCGCCACCGCAGATGCGCACGCCGGTGCGGATAAGGCAACAGACACAGACGATACTGTCGAGCATGATGAAAGCGAGCAGCCGGAGCCGAGCGATGCCGAACCTGACACGGACCCCGCCCCGCAAGCAGCGGGCCCCATCGAGGTGTCTTCGGAAGAAGAGCTTGATGCCGTCATGGACTCCATGATGGATGCCGTCAAAGCGATGAAAGACGCCGTGGCCGATGCCGATATTGATGCCGAGGAAGAGGAGGCCGCCGAGGCGGCCTCGACCTTTGTACCCGGCGAGACCCCCGTTGCCGACCAGGGCAGCACCATGCCCTCGTTTCTGCAGCTCGAGCACCCCACGATTGGCGCCGATGCGGTCGATCCGCACGCAGCGGGCTTTTCTGTGGTCGAGGGCGGTACCGGCAATATCGCCGCGCCGCAGGCTGCCGATGCGGACGCTGTCGACACCGCTCGCCCGATCGCCCCGCACTCCCCCGACGCGAACCGCGATCTGGGGACCGCTGTCTCGAACACCGCGAACGCCGTGGGCACCTTTATTGCCCAGGGCGCCTCGGCCATGCGCGAGATGAACGCCGCGAAAAAGGCACTTGCCGATGCCCGCGCCCACCTGGCCGAACTTGAGCAGCGCATTGTCGATCAGGCCGAGGAGCTCGAGACGCGCCAGGATATCGCAGGCCGCTACGACCAGATCGTCGCCGACCAGCGTCAGGCGATCGCCACAGCGCAAAAGACCGCTGCGGCAGCCGAGATTGACCGTGATGCCCACGCCGCCAAAGCGACAGAGCTCAAGAGTCAGCTCGAACAAATGAAGACAGAGGATGACGCGACTGAGCTCCGCCTGAAGGCCGCGCTCGACGCCGTGGAGGCCCGCGAGGCAAGCTCGCGCGAGACCGGCAACCGCCTCGTTCGACGTCTTGAGGATTCCAAGCGCATCCGCGACAAGGTGCAGGCCGAGCGAGACGCCGGCATTGCCGCCGCACAACAAACCGTCGACGCCACGCGCGCCCAGCTCGAGACGCTGCGTCATGAGTATGCCGAGCTGCAACGCAATCCCTCGGCAAATCCCGCCAACTATACGGTGCGCACCAGCGAGCTCTCGATGCAGATCTCCGACACGGCAGATGCCCTGCGTAAAGCCGAAGAAGATGTCCCGCGCATCACCGCCGACCTTGAGCACTCGCTTGCCGCAGCCGAGCAGGCCGTCG